>JBKHWY010000007.1:0-21689 GCA_046566285.1 Gammaproteobacteria bacterium
GAACAAGCGGATTAGTCAGTGTGCGTCACATCCATTAATGTCGTCAAGAAATATTAGTTGCACAGAGGTTACTCTGAGCAAGCTGGCACTGTTGCTTTAGAGCCCGAGGTCAGGGGGTGAGCAAGCCCGGCGCGCCGGCTGCGATGCGCAGGCGCAGCCAACCCTGCTGCAGGCGCGCGGCCAGGCTGCGCTTGACGCGCCTGCCCGCCGGCGCGGCTGCGCCCTCCAGCGCCACGGCCAGTTGCCACGCCACCGCGTAGCTGTTCAGGCGGCGGGTGTACTGGTTCAGCACGCGGGTGGTGTCCTCGCCCACGAAGGCCAGCTGACGGTTTTGCGCGATCAGAAACAGCGGCGTCATGCGCGCCTTGCCGCGTCGCACATTGACTTCCACGCAGGCCGGCACCTGTTCGCCCTGGTTGAGGGTGGCGCTGGCGGCGACGATGAACTGGCCGTCCACGTCCAGCGGCACGCACGCATGGGCGGTCGGGCGCAGCAGCGAGGCGTCCTGCTGATGCTCCTCGCCCACGGCCCACTCCCACACGGGAAAGCTGGACAGGTCGCGGCTGCGCAGCGCGCGCAGGGGCAGGCGGACGGCGGAATCGGTGCACATGGCGAAGGCGGGAAACAGGAAGTGGCGCAGTCTACCCGCCGGTCAAATTTCCGTCCATCAATTCACGAGAACGTCGCCGGGATGCCACACCGGCCGTTCCCAGCCGTGCGACAGGCGGCCCGCGTTCGCCTTATCGTTTAGGCATGCAAAGCAGACAAGACCCGCCGATGACGCAGCCCCCGGAAGAACATCAACAGCAGCAACAGGAACGCAAGGAGCTGCGCCGCCAGGTGGTGCTGGTGGACGGCATCACGGTGCTGTTCGGCCTGACCGTGGCCGCCGCCTGCCTGGCGGCCGACGCCTTGCTGCTGGTGTTCGCCTGCGTCCTGTTCGCCGTGCTGCTGTTCAAACTGGCCGAGCTGGTGCGCCGCTACGCGCCGATCCGGCACACCTGGGCCGTTACGCTGGTCCTGCTGGCATTGCTGGCGGTGCTTGGCCTGGGCGGCTGGCTGATGGCGCCGCAGATCTCCGAACAATCGACCCAGCTGGCCAAGGACATTCCCGCCTCCATCGAGCGGGTGCGCGCCCAGCTCGACCGCTACGCCTGGTTCCAGCTGATCGAACACCAGCTGCCCTCCCCCGCCCAGCTGACGCGCCAGCTGGCCAACCTGGTGCCCAACGCAGGACTGTTCTTTGCCGGCGTGTTCGGCGCGGCCGGCAACGTGGTGGTGATCGTGGTGGTCGGCACCTATCTCGCCCTGGCGCCCGACACCTACGTCAACGGCATCGTCAGGCTGGTGCCGAAAGCGAAACGCCAGCGCACCCGTGAGGTGCTGTCCGCGCTGGGCAAGAACCTGGGCAACTGGCTGCTCGGCAAATTCGCGTCCATGCTCATTGTCGGCATCGTCACATCCCTGGGACTGGGCATGCTGGGCGTGCCGCTCGGGCTCATTCTCGGCATCATCGCCGGCCTGCTCGACTTCATTCCCTACCTCGGCCCCATCATGGCCGGCGTGCCGGCCGTGTTGATCGCGGTGACCATCAGCCCGGACCTGGCGCTCTACACCATCCTGCTGTTCCTGGGCATCCAGCTGGTGGAAGGCTATGTGCTGCAGCCGCTGATCGAGGCCAAGGCGGTGGAGTTGCCGCCGGCCCTGACCATCGTCATGCAGCTGACCTTTGGCGCCCTGTTTGGCCTCGCGGGGGTGGCGCTGGCCACGCCCCTGACGGCGGTGCTCGCCGTCCTGATCCGCATGCTGTACGTGCATGATGTGCTGGGCGACACGGACGGCGAACCGAAGCCGGAGGATTAAGCGGCAGCTTCGCTGCGGCCGATCGCATACCAGTCCACCTTGCGCGTGGCGACCATGACGGCGGCCAGCACGGCGAACAACAGCAGGCTGCCCAGCACCAGCGCGTTGTCCTCGGAGATCAGGATGCCGTACAGCGCGCTGTAGAGCAAGGTCAGGCCCGCCCCGAAGCCGAACCCGCGTGTCCAGTCGCGCAGCACGAAGGACAGGTAGAAGCCGATCAGCACGATGCACTCCAGGCTGGCGACCAGGTAGGCCAGCCAGAAGGCGATGTGTTCGGACAGGCTGACCAGGAGCAGGAAGAACAGCGCCAGCGCCAGCCCGACCAGCAGATACTGGATCGGGTGGATCTGCAAGCGCTTCAATATCTCCACCACGAAGAAGCCGCCGAAGGTCAGGCCGACGAACAGCAGGCCATACTTGGCCGCGCGTTCGGCCAGCGAATACACGTTGACGGGCTCGATGAAGCCGACGCTGAAGCTGTCCAGGCCGGCCAGGGTGGGCGCATGCTCGGATGCGCTGGCGTCCAGCTTGCGCAACTGCTGCTGGGCGCTGGTGGCCAGCGACGAGATGTCCCAGGTGGCCTCGAAGCCCTTGTCGTTGATGACGCGCTCGCGCGGCGAAGGCAGGAAGCGCCCGCCGAACTGCGGATGGGCCCAGTTCGAGCGCAGGTTCACCTTGTTGTTATTCCCAAACGGGACCAGGTCGAGCTTTTCGATGCCATCCAGGCCCAGGGTGAAGGCGAAGTTCACGCGCCGGGCCTGCGCCAGCGGCAGCACGCCCACGTCCGCATGCATCCCGCGCGGCAGGCCGTCCAGACTTGAACCCTGGCCGAATTCCAGCTTGGCGCCATCGAAGTCGATCTGCGGGATATTGCGGATACCGCGCACGTCCTCGATGCCCAGGGCCACCCGGGCCATGCCCACCCGCACGCGCGAATCCTGCTTGGCGCGCGGCAGCTCGGACAGGGTGGGCAGGGTGAAGTCGCCGCTGAACTTTTGCAGGCTGGTGTAGACCAGCACCTGGTGAATGCCGCGATGGCGGCGGTCGGTATCGACCGTGCCGTTCACGCTCAACTGGTTGGGAAACACCAGGTGCTTGCGGTGCACCACCTGGGTCACCATGGTGGTCTTGCCGTCGGCCGCCTCCGGCGCCTCGAATTCGTCGTCATAGCTGATCACCAGCACCGGGCCGGCGATGACCTGCTGGCGCACCGACTCGGTGGCGATGCTTGCCACGGCCTGGTCACGGAAGCGCGCGCGCTCGCGGATGGTCGATTCGATCATGGCCAGGGCGATCACGATCAGCAGCGTCAGGCCGACGATGGCGACGATCTTGTACATCAGGTTTTTTTGCATGACACCTTCCTTGGGATGAAAACAAGGCGCCAGTGTGGAGGCGTTGTGTGAACGGGGTATGCGCGCGGTATGCGTTCTGTGTGAAGTCGGAAGGCCCACGCCACCGGGCCGGCCGCGTTAGCCAAGCGACAAAGTTTGTTAATTCCCGCATATTTGAACTGTTGTTTCGGACGCACTTTCTGCAAAAGATGTCCAACAATAGTTATTGATATGGGGCAATTGTCTAACTGTCGCGTTATGATTTCCCTTTAAAAGCTTTCTTCTTCTCGTAAAAACGAAACGGTCGTTCTTTTCTGCGGCCGGCGCCTTACGGGTTCAAACAGCGTCAACCGACATTTCTCCCTGTGCGACATTTAACAATTACATTGCTGAGCACTGTATCGACGTGTGCCTTCCCCGCCACTGCCCAGCCGCTTGCATCCTCATCGGATTGGACGCTCAGCACCAGCACCACCCTCACCAGCCAGTACGTCTCGCGCGGCGTGCGCCAGAGCTGGGGCCGCCCCGCCTTGCAGGTCGGCGTGGAGGCCGTGCATGTCAAGGGCTGGTCCGCCGGAGTTTGGAGTTCCAGCGTCAGCAGCCGCTTCGTCGAAGGCGGGAGTCTGGAAGCTGACCTGTACGCCGGCTACAGCGGCAGCGTCGGCAACATCGGCTACAGCGCGACGGTGTACACCTACCGCTACCCCGGCGCCCGCATCGCCACCACCGCCACCCGTTACGACTATACGGAAGTCGCCTTCGGGCTGACGCAGGGGCCGTGGTGCGCCAGGTACTACCGCACCGTCTCGCGCGACTTCTTCGGCATTACCCACGCGCGCGGCACCGGCTACCTGGACCTGGCCGCCAATATCGATGCCGGAGGCGGCTACACCCTCAATCTGCACGTCGGCGACGGCCGCGTGGCCGGCACCGGCAACGACATCTGGGACTGGCGCGACGCCAAGGCCGGTATCACACGCACTTTCGCCGGCGGCTGGAACGCGGCGCTCGCCGTCACGCGCGCGCGCGGCGCCACGGGCGCATACGACGCCTATACCACGGGCGTTCCCGACAGCGCCGGCCGCCTGCACGTCGCCAATCCGCTGGCCACCTCGCTGATCGTGTCGGCCGGCCGCACCTTCTGAGCCACCTTACCCCTTTCGAGTCGCCCCCTGGAACTGACCATGAGCAAACTACAGTCCTTATCCCTGTCCACCAAGATCTGCGTCGCCGCCACCACACTGGTCGTTGGCAGCCTCGCCGTCACCGCCACCGTCACCGGCATCGAGAACAGCGCCAATGCCAGCGCGGCATCGACGAAGCTGGCGCAGGCCAGCGCCGAGCATGCAGCCGCCGCCATACAGGGCCGCATCCGGGCCAACCTGGCCTCCACGCTGTCGAGCGCCCGCATCATCCAGGACACCACCGCCGCCGTGCCGATGACACGCGAGCAGGTCAGCCTGACGGTCAAGACGATGGCCTTGCATGAAGAGGACAGCCTGGGCATGGGCATCACCTGGGAGCCCAACGGGTTCGACGGCAAGGATGCCGAGTACGCGGGCAAGGGCCTCGAATACGACGCCGCCGGCCGCTTCATGCCGTACTACGTCAGGTCCGCGCAAGGCGACGTCAAGCTGGAAACGATGGTGTTGACCGGTGACGCCGCCACCGATGAGTGGTACAACGAACCGAAGCGCACCGGGCACGTGGTGTTTTCCGAACCGTTCACCTATACGGCGGGCGGCCAGCCGGTATTGATGGCATCGCTGGTGGCACCGATCATGTCAGCCGGCCAATTCAAGGGCGCCGTCAATCTGGACTTCAGACTGAGCAAACTGACCACTATCCTGGCCCAGCAGAAGACCCTCGACGGCGCCAGCCTGGCGCTGGTCTCGAACGGCGGCATGTACGCCAGCCATCCGCAGGAAGCCAACAACGGCAAGAAGGCGGCAGACATTCCGGCGGCCGGCCTGGACAGTATCCGCGCGGGCAAGCCCTACCAGTACGAGCAGGACGGCCAGATCAACCTGCTGCAGCCGGTGACCCTGCACGCCGACATCAAGCCATGGGCGGTGCGCCTGTCCTACCCCAAGAGCGTGGCGACCAGCGCGGCGCGCGACGTGCTGCGCTCGACCACGATCGTGTCGGTGCTGTGCGCGGCGGGCGCCGCCTTCCTGATGGTGCTGCTGCTGACGCGCCTGATGCGCCCCTTGCGTGAACTGAGCGCCGCGATGGACGCCCTGTCGAGCGGCACGGCCGACCTGACCGTGCGCCTGGCCGTGCGCGGCCGTGACGAGCTGGCGCGCATCGCCACCGGCTTTAACACCTTCATCGCCAAGATCAACGATGTGCTGGTGCGCGTGGCGCAGAGCTCGAGCAGCGTCGCCTCGGCCAGCGGCGAAATCAACCAGGGCAACCAGGACCTTTCAAGCCGCACCGAACAGCAGGCCAGCGCGCTGCAGGAGACCGCCGCCTCGATGGAACAACTGACCGGCACCGTGCAGCAGAACGCCGACAACGCGCGCCAGGCCAACCAGCTGGCGGTGTCGGCATCGACGGTCGCCCTGCGCGGCGGCGAAGTGGTCGGCCGGGTGGTCGAGACCATGGCCTCCATCAATGCCTCGTCGGCCAAGGTACAGGACATCATCAGCGTGATCGACGGGATCGCGTTCCAGACCAATATCCTCGCCCTGAACGCAGCCGTGGAAGCCGCACGCGCGGGTGAACAGGGCCGCGGCTTCGCCGTCGTGGCGACAGAAGTACGCAGCCTGGCCCAGCGCAGCGCCGCCGCCGCCAAGGAAATCAAGGCCTTGATCTCCGACTCGGTCGAACAGGTGGAACGCGGCAGCGAGCTGGTTGCCGACGCCGGCAAGACGATGGATGAAGTGGTCGACAGCGTGCGCCGCGTGACCGATATCGTCAGCGAGATTGCCGCCGCCAGCAACGAGCAGAGCGCCGGCATCGGCCAGGTCAACCAGGCCATCGGCATGATGGACGGCGCGACCCAGCAGAACGCCGCGCTGGTGGAACAGGCCGCCGCCGCGGCGGAAAGCCTGATGCAGCAGGCCGATACGCTGGTCACGCTGGTGGGCCGCTTCAAGATGGAAGGGGCACTGGAGGGCGAACCCACTTCACCGCCCGTGCGCAAAGCCGAGATGGTGTCAGTGCCGGTCAAGGCGCCTCGTCAGGCGCCTGCCAAGGTCGCGATGAAACAAGTCGCCATGCAGGCACCGCGCCCCGCGATCAAGCCGACGCAGGCCAAGGTACCGGTTGCAGCCGGGCACGACGACTGGGAGGAGTTTTAAGCCAGCGCCGTGTGCCTGCAACGGCCGCGCCTCCCTGGAGTCCCGGTCAACGCCACAGGTGTGCGCAATTGATATACACTACAACATGTACAAATTATCGTACATGTTGCGGCAGACAGTTCATACTGCTGACCACCACGGACGACGCTTGCGCTAACGACTTCGACGATAGTTACGACGACTATTACGACCAACGAGCAGATTGACGCAATGGAGAGCCACATGAGAATCATCAACTTTTCCGATGCTCGCAACAGCCTGCGGGCTGTCATCGACCAGGTGGTTGAGGATGCCGATGTCACCGTCATCTCGCGTCGCGACGCGCCAGATGCGGTAGTCATGTCCTTCGATCACTACAGCAGCCTGATGGAGACTGTGCATTTGCTGAGTTCGCCGGCTAACGCGGCCCACCTGGCAAAATCGATCGCTCAGGCACGCGCAGGTCAAGCGCAGCAACGGGAGCTCATCAACATGCCCGATACTGAGGACTCGGAACATGCGCAACGTGAAGTTCACGGATGAAGCCTGGAACAGCTACATTTACTGGCAAACCCAGGACAAAAAAACGCTCAAACGCATCAATGAATTAATCAAAGATGCGCAAAGAGACCCCTTCACGGGTATTGGCAAGCTCGAGGCGTTGAAACATAGCCTCAACGGCTTCTGGTCCAGGCGGATAGACGAGACCAACCGTTTTGTCTACGAAGCGTCCGAAGAAGACCTGGTCATTATTTCTTGCCGCTATCATTACTGATGGCATTGCGGGAGCGGAGTGCGTCTACGCCGCCGGCAACTGCAGCTCCGCCAACGCCCCGCCCCCTTCCGCATTGAGCACCCGCGCGGCGCCCCCGTGCAAAGCCGCCACCTCGCGCACGAAAGGCAGGCCCAGGCCCGTGCTGCGCGCGCCGTCCGGACGCGCCAGCGAATAGAAGCGCTCGAACAGGCGCTCCTGGGCAAAGTCCGGGATGCCAGGACCGTGATCGCGCACGCGGATCGTCACCGTGCCGCCCTTGCGCGCTGCGCTCAGCATGATCGCCGCGCCGGGTGGGGAAAAATCGATGGCGTTGTCGACCAGGTTGCCCAGCGCCTGGCGCAGCAGCAGGGCGTCGCCCGGAACCGTCAGCTCCGGCGCCTGCACCTCCAGCCGCTGCGCGCGCGCGGCCAGGCGGGCGGCGCAGTCGTTGTGCACGTCGGCACACAGCGCGGCCAGGTCGACGCGCTCGGGTGCGCCCAGTTGCTGCTGCTGTTCGACGCGGATCAGCGCCAGCAGCTTGTCGATCAGCTGCTTCTGGCGTGTGTTCTGCTGCAGGATATTGTCGAGGAAGTGGCGCCGTTCGGCTTCCGGCATGTCTTCGCGCAGCAGTTCGGCCGAGCCCTGGATGGCGGCGATCGGGCTTTTCAGCTCGTGCGCCAGGGTGTGCATGAGCTCTTCGGCATACTGCTTGCCTTCGAGTTTCTCGCGCATGTCTTCCAAGGCGCGCCCCAGCGTGCCGATCTCGTTGTCGCCCAGCGCCGGCAGGCTGGTCTTGCGGCCCGCTTCCACGTCGCCGATATACACCATCAGTTTGCGCAGCGAGTGCGTCAGCCACCAGGTGAAGGCGGCGCCGATGGCCAGCGACAGCACCAGCAGCAGCGCGCCGCGCGTCAAGATGATGCGCTGGCTGCGCGCGACGAAGGGCTGGACGGTGGACGTCGGCTTGGCCACCGTCAGCACGCCGATGATGCGCGCGCCGTCGCGGATGGGCGCGGCCACGTGCATCACGGTGCTGCCTTCATCGTCGCCGTAGGCGCGTGTGCTGCGCGCGCCGTACGCCCCGCGCAGGGTCAGGTAAACGTCGTTCCAGCGCGAATAGTCCTGTCCTACCGCGCGCCCTTCGGAATCGAAGGTGACGATGCCGCGCGGGTCAGTGATGTAGACCCGGTAGTTCAGCTTGTCCTTGTGCAGCCCGTCGATGTTCACGTCCAGCGTGCGCCGCTCGAAGGCCTGGATGCGCGCGAGGATGCTCTCCGGGCCGGTACGCCCGGCCTTGACATCGTCGGCCACCAGCACAGCCAGGAGATTGGCCGTGTCGACCAGGGTGTCTTCCAGCGTCGAGCGTACGCCCGGCTTGACCTGCTGGACGAATACCGCCAGCAGGAACCACGCGGCCAGGCCGACGATCAGGAAGTAGCCCAGCAGGATGCGCAGGCCGATTTTCATCGGGCCCGCTTCATGCGTTGACCACGCTGTAGCCCATGCCGCGATGGGTCTGGATCGGGTCGTCCTCGGGGTCGATGGCGCGCAGCTTGGCGCGCAGCGACTTGATGTGCGCGTCCACCGTGCGCTCGAAGGTGTCGGGCGCGTCGGTCCAGACCCGGTCCATCAGGCGCGCGCGCCCCAGCACGTGGCCGGGGTGTTCGAGCAGGGTTTTCAGCAGCAGGTATTCGTAGCGCGTCAGGTCGAGTGCCTGGCCGCGATACAGGATGCGGGCCTGCGCTTCGCGCAGCTCGAAGCGCACGCAGACCTGCGGCGCGAGTGTGGGCGCGACCGGCGCCAGCCGGCGCAGCACCACGCGGATGCGCGCCACCAGTTCGCGCGGCGAGAACGGCTTGGTGACGTAGTCGTCGGCCCCGATCTCCAGCCCGACGATGCGGTCGATCTCGTCGCTGCGGGCGGTCAGGAAAATCACCGGGACGTTGGAAAACATGCGCAGCTGGCGGCACACTTCGAAGCCGTTCAGATCCGGCAGGCCGACGTCCAGGACGATCAGCGCCGGATCGCTGCTGCGCGCGTGCGCCAGCGCCGCGCTGCCCAAAGTGACGTGGTGCGGGGTGAAGCCGTCGGTGCGCAGGGCGTAGGCGATGCCGTCGGCGATCGCGCTCTCGTCTTCGACAATCAGGATGGTTCGGGACATGGACGGCGCACAGGGACAAGGGTGGCGCCAGTATCGGCGGCCCGCCCGCCAGCGTCAATGCCGGGCTTACCCGGCCGCGGGCAGGCTGGCCAGTTCCTCGGAATCGGGAGGCGGCGGCTCGGCCGGCCAGTGGGGGGCGCGCCGCTGCGGGAGGCGCACGATGAATTCGGCGCCCTTGCCCGGCCCCTCGCTGCGCACCTCGATCGTCCCATGGTGCAGGTTGACGATTTCCTTGACCACGGCCAGGCCCACGCCCAGGCCCGCCCCGCGCTCGCTGGAGCTGCCATCGGCCTGGGTGAAGACGTCGAAGATCCTGGGCAGCAGGTCGGGAGCGATGCCGCGTCCGGTGTCCTTCAGGTAGATCACGATATGGGTCTGGTCGACCGTGGCATTGAGCGACACCGAGCCGCCCGGCCGGTTGAACTTGACGGCGTTGGTCATCAGGTTGGCCAGCACCTGCTGCAGGCGCGCGGGATCGACTTCCACCATGATGTCCACGCTCGGCCATACGGCGCGCAGCTCGATCCCCGCGGCCTGGCAGCGCGGCCGCAGGCTGTCGACGGCTTCGCCGATCATCTGGCGCAGGTCGACCTCCTGGTACGCCAGGCTCATCTTGCCAGTGTGGATGCGGCTGACATCGACCAGGTCTTCCACCAGCCGCTCAAGCAGGCTCTGCTGACGCTCCATGATCTGCAAGGGCTGCTCGGCACGCTCGAGCCCCCGGGTGATCAGGCGCAACAGCTCGGTGGCGGTGCGCAGCGGGGCGAGCGGGTTGCGCATTTCATGGGCGACCGTGGCCAGCAGGCATTCGCGCCGGGTGAGCGATCCGGTGCTGTCGTTGAGGGCGTTTTCCAGGTAGCGGATGCGCGCGCGCAGGTGGGTGGCGTCGCGGAAGATCTTGACCAGGCCGCCGTCAAGGCCGGCGTCAGGGTCGAGCAGCATGGACATGCCGCTGGACCAGAAGCGCGAGCCGTCGCGGCGCTCGTGCCAGCGTTCGTCCTCACCCATGCCGGCGGCCACCACCGAAGCCATCTCGTGCTCATGCAGCTTGCGTTCGCGGTCTTCCGGCACGAACAGGATGCTGGTGGACTTGCCGATCAGTTCCTCAGCCGTCCAGCCGGTGATGAACACCGCACCCGAACTCCAGCCACGAATGATCAAGTCGCGGTCATAGAACACCACGCCGTACTGATGACTGTCGCGCAGCATCATGCGGGCGAACGCCTGTTGCTGGGCGTCGGTGACGTGGCACTGGGCCGATTCGGGCGTCGTCATGGTGCAGATCCGCAGAGTCTTTCCCTGATCTTACCCGCTCCCCGCAACTGGCGCGTTCGGGAGGGCCCGTGCGGGACGGCCCGTTCGGGACGGCCCGTCGGCGGACCGCTCAGCCTCTCAAGCCGCCTGCGCGAAGCTGTCGTGCGCGGGGAACCTGGCCTTGAGCCAGATGCGGTCGGCCTGCAGCGCGGCCATCACATCGTCCGGCAGGGTGTCGATGATGTCCGGATCGTCGCTCGGGGTGTCGGCCAGGCGGCTGGCCAGGTGCACGATGCCGGCCAGCTTGCAGAAGGGATGGGCGGCCATCGGATCGGAGGAGCGCTGCAGCGCTTCGGTGATGGCGGCGGGGAAATTCCAGCGCCGGCACAGCTCGGCCGTGATCTGCCCTTCGTAAAAGCCCAGCAGGCGCTGCTCGCGCTCCCAGCGCCCGCCCGGCAGGTGGGGCTGCTGCTCGATCTCGGCAAAGGCGGCCGGCTCGGCCTGGTAGATCAGCAGTTCGCCCAGGCGCACCATCATGCCGGCCAGCCAGGCATCCTGCCCGTCCGCGCCCATGGCGCCCGCCAGCCACTTGGCGTAGCCGGCGCAGGCCATGCTGCTTTTCCAGAATTCGTCGCTGTCCAGGCCCGGCAGGCTGGGAAAGCTCTCGGCGAAGCAGGCCGCCAGCGCAAGGGTGCGCACATGGGCCATGCCGGCCATGGCGATGGCGTCGTCGAGCGAGCGCACCGCGCCGCGGGCGCCGAAGCGGGCGCTGTTGGCCAGGCGCAGGAGCTTGGCCGTGAGCGCCGGATCGCGGGCGATCAGGGCGCTGATCTCGCGCGCCGACACGTCCTCGCGGTCGAGGGTTTGGATGAGCGCATGGGCGACCTCGGAGATCACCGGCAGCTTGACGTTCTGGAAGAAGGTGGACAGTTCAGACATGATTCCTCTGCGATGGTAAAGGGAGCCGCTGGCGTGCACATCCGTGCAAATAGTTGCCCTACGCACACGTCTGAACCGAGTCTACTCCGGTCGATGCTTTACGCAAACAGAAATTTCCTTACGCCACAAAAGTAACCCGAAGTGACTACTCCGTACAACGCTGGCCAGCGCGGGCCGCGATCTGCGCCAGCAAGGCGGTGAGGTTGAGCGCTTCCACCGGCTTGACGAGGTAGTGGTCGAATCCGGCCGCCAGCGCGGCGCTGCGGTCGTGCGACTGGCCGTAGCCGGTCACGGCGATCAGCACGGGGGCCGGCGCCGGGCACTCGGCGCGGATGCGGCGCGCCAGCGTGTGCCCGTCCATGCCAGGCAGGCCGATGTCGAGCAGGCATACGTCGTAGGCCTGGCGGCGCACCTTGCGCAGCGCCGCGTGCGGTTCGTAGCTGACATCCACGTCGTGTCCGGCCGCTTCAAGGAAGGCGCCCAGCACCGTGGCCGCGTCGATATTGTCGTCGACGATCAGCACGCGCAGACGTATGGGCCCCGCAGCCGCCGCGAGCGGATCGGGCGAGGCCGGCACGGCCGCGCTGGCCAGCAGCGGCAGGCGCACGGCAAAGCGGCTTCCATACCCTTCGCCCTCGCTGAAGGCGCGCACCTGGCCGCCGTGCAGTTCAACCAGGCGGCGCACCAGCGCCAGGCCCAGTCCCAGGCCGCCCTGAGCGCGGTCCGAGGCGCGCGCGGCCTGGGCGAACAGCTCGAAGGCGCTGGTCACAAGTTCGGCCGACATGCCGATGCCGTTGTCGCGCACTTCGATCAGCACGTCGGCGCCGTCAGCACGCGCCGACACGTCGATGCGTCCGCCCGGCAGTGTGTACTTGGCCGCGTTGTTGAGGAGGTTGACGAGAATTTGCACCAGCCGCTTTTCGTCGCCCATCACGGTCAGGGGGCCGGGTTCGACGTGCGCGTGCAACTGGTGGTTGCGCGCGTCGATCAGCGGGCGCGCCTGCTCGATCGCGGCCATCACCACGCCGCCCACGTCGGCCGGGGCGTTGTCGAGCACGATATTGCCGCGCGTGACGCGCGAGACATCCAGCAGGTCGTTAACCAGCCCGGTCATGTGGTCGACCTGGCGCGACAGCACGCCGCTGATGCTGGCCAGGCGGGCGTCGCCGCGCGTCAAGGCCAGCAGGTCGGCGGCGGCGCGGATCGGCGCCAGCGGGTTGCGCAGCTCGTGCGCGAGCATCGCGAGGAATTCGTCCTTGCGCTGGTCGGCCTTCTGCAAGGCGCGGTACAGCTTGGCGTTATCGATCGCCACGGCGGCGCGCCGGCCGATGTCTTCGGCCAGCGCCACGTCGTCCGGCCCATAGCGGCGTTCGCCCTCGGCGACGATGAAGGTGATCACGCCCAGGTTACGCCCGCGCACGGCCAGCGGCACGCCGATGTAGGAGCGCAGGCCCAGCTGGCGCAGGATCGCCGCATGCTCGTCGTCGCGCGCCGCGCGCGCCACCATCTCCTCGGTGATCTCGGCCACCGTCTCGGTCTGGCCGGACGCCAGGATGCGCCACATGGCGCTGCTGTCGCCTGCGGTCGGGCGGTAGCGTTCGAACACTTGCCGGGCCAGGCGCAGCTTGTCGGGGTCGAGGTGCGCCACCGCCACCCGGTTGACGTGCTTGTCCACGTCGATCAGGTCGACGGCGCACCAGTCGGCAAAGTGCGGCACCGCCAGGTCGGCCACGCGCTGCAGGGTGGCGCCGATGTCTTCCAGCGAGGCGAGCGCCGCGCTGGCCTGGGCCACGAAGCGCAAATCCTGTTCGGTGCGCTTGCGCGCCGTGATGTCCACGCAGATGCCGGCCACCTGGGCCACTTCGCCGCGCTCGTCGCGGTGCAGCTTGCCGCGTGCTTCCAGCCAGCGTACCCCGCCTTGGGGCAGCGCGACCCGGTATTCGGTGTGGTAGTCCTGGCCGCTTGCCAGGGCATCGGCCACCACCTGGGCCAGGCCGGCGCGGTCTTCCGGGACCACCAGCTCGAGATAGACTTTCATGGAGCTTTGCTGGGTCGGCGCCAGCCCGTGCAGTTCGGCCATCCCGGGCCACCACCAGCACTGGTCCGAGCGCACGTCCCACTGCCAGCCGCCCATGCCGCCCGCTTCGAGCGCCAGTTGCAGGCGCATTTCGCTGGCCTGCAGGGCTTCGTCGCGCTGGCGCCGCAGGCCGGTGACGTCGCGCCCGACTCCGTACACCAGCTCGCCCTCGGGCACCAGCGTCCACGCCAGCCAGCGCAGGCTGCCGTCGCGGTGGCGCACCTGCACTTCCAGCTCCTGGGCCGGGACGCCGCTCGACAGGGCCATCAGCAGGGCGGCGCGCTGGCCGGGCGCGACCAGGTCGACCAGCGATGCGGCCGCGCCCTGGGGCCAGCCCAGCAGCGCGGAAAAGGCCGGGTTAATGCTGATCAGCTCCCCGGAACGGGACAGCACCGCCAGCACGTCGCGCGACATGCTCCAGATACGGTCGCGTTCGCTGGTGCGCTTCTGCACCCGTCGCTCGAGCGCCGTGTTCAGTTCGGCCAGGGTCTGGTTGAGCTGGTGCTGGCGCGCCAGCAGGCGGGCGTTGTTCACCACCGGCGCGGCCAGCGCCGCCAGTTCGCCGGCGAAGACCAGGTCGCCTTCCTGGTAGTGGCGGCCGGACTTGGCCATGAACAAGGTGAGCGAGCCGATCAGGCTGTCGCCACTGCGCACCGGCACCGTCAGCATGGCGGTAAAGCCGAGCTGGCGCAGCACCGCCAGGTGGCCCTCGTTGACAGCGATGCGCTGGTACCAGGCATCGTCGATGTCGCGGTGCAGCGCCGGTTCGCCGCTCGACAGCGCGCACAGGTTCAGGTCGAGCGCGTGCTGCTGGCGCGCCCAGGTGGTGCCGGCCAGCATGGCTTCCAGTTCCGGATCGTCGTGGGCGGCGGCGGTGCGGCGCACGCCGTCCTCGACGATGGCGTCGAAGAAGCCGAAGTCGCCCAGGCTGGGCAGGCAAACGCGGATGGTATTGGACAGGGTGGCGTCAAGCTCGACGCTGGAGGCAAGTACGGTTGCGGCACGGCGAAAGATGCCGAGCTGCTCGTCCGGCGTGTGGGAGCAGGCAATTGAGGCAAGCGCATTCATCTTGCCATTCTATAATCTTTGGACGTATTGACCGTTGCGTTTTTGAATCGTGCGCACCTGCCGCGCGGCGCGTGTTAAGCAGGCTGGCCCAATTTAACTTTTAATCATTAATGACCCAAGGAGCAGATATGCAGCGCGTCACAGGCATCGGCGGCATCTTTTTTCGAGCGAACGACCCGGCCGCGCTGCGCGCCTGGTACCAGCGTCACCTGGGCATCGACGTGCAAGCCTGGGGCGGGGCGCAATTCGCGCCGGCGGGCGCAGGCGCGAGCACCGTCTGGTCGATCGGCGATGGCGCCCAGTTCGCGCCCAGTAACGCGGGCTTCATGGTCAACTACCGGGTGGCCGACCTGGACGCCCTGCTGCACGCCTTGCGTACGGAAGGCTGCGACGTGCTGGAACAGGCTGACGATTCGGAGTTCGGCAAGTTCGGCTGGGTGATCGACCCGGAAGGCAACAAGGTCGAGCTGTGGGAGCCGCCGGCCGGGCAATAGCCGGAGCACGCTTACCTTACCGGCAGCCAGGCCGGCTTGGTGTCGGTGCACAGTTCGCGGTCCACGGGCCCATCGGAGCCTTCGTCCAACGTGCCCATGGCGATGGCGATCCGGTCCGGCGTGCTGACCGCATGCCAGAACAGGGTCGAGCCGCACACACGGCAAAAATTCCTGCGCCCCAGTTCGGACGAGGCGTACTCGGCGATGAGGTCCTGGCCCCGTTCGATCACCAGGCCGGCGCGGTCCACATTGGCATAGGTGCCGGCGGCGGCGCCGTGCTGCTTCTGGCACATGGTGCAGTAGCAGTGGCTGGCGTGGTGGACCGGCCCGGCGGCGGTGTAGGCGACGCCCTGGCACAGGCAGCTTCCTTTGAGCATGGTGATGGCTCCCGAGTGAACGATGCCGCCATTGTATGCCTCGCCTTCCCACGCCCCAAAAACTCAGGGCCGGGATCGTCCGCTTGCGCGCACTCCCCCGGCCCTGATGATGGCGGCGCGAGGCGCCAGCCAAAAACGATGGTTTAAGCCTTGATTATTGCAGTTTGATTTCGACGTCAACGCCAGCTGGCAGGTCCAGCTTCATCAGTGCGTCAACGGTCTTGTCGGTTGGGTCCACGATGTCCATCAGACGCTGGTGCGTACGGATTTCGAACTGGTCGCGCGAGGTCTTGTTGACGTGCGGCGAACGCAGGACGTCGAAACGCTGGATGCGGGTTGGCAGGGGAACCGGACCCTTGACCACAGCGCCGGTGCGCTTGGCGGTGTCAACGATTTCGAGGGCCGACTGGTCGATCAGCTTGTAGTCGAACGCTTTCAGGCGGATGCGGATTTTCTGGTTTGGTGCGGACATGCTTGTTTCCTTAAAGAGCGAGCCGGGCGAAAGACCACGGCAATGTATAAAGAACGAGGGACCAGCCTCCCGGAGACTGGTCCCGAGCGGGGTCGACAGTATAGCCCGTTAACCCCGTTTTGTTTCAGATCAGCTTTAAAAATTAAGCGATGATCTTGGCAACCACGCCGGCGCCCACGGTACGGCCGCCTTCGCGGATTGCGAAACGCAGGCCTTCTTCCATGGCGATCGGGTTGATCAGCTTGACGGTGATCGACACGTTATCGCCTGGCATGACCATTTCCTTGTCCGCTGGCAGTTCGATCGAACCGGTCACGTCGGTGGTACGGAAGTAGAACTGTGGACGATAGTTGTTGAAGAACGGGGTGTGACGGCCACCTTCGTCTTTCGACAGCACGTAGATCTCGCCGGTGAAGTGGTTGTGCGGCTTGATCGAACCTGGCTTGGCCAGAACCTGGCCACGCTCCACGTCTTCACGCTTGGTGCCGCGCAGCAGCAGACCGACGTTGTCGCCAGCCTGGCCCTGGTCCAGCAGCTTGCGGAACATTTCCACGCCGGTGCAGGTGGTCTTGACGGTGTCCTTGATGCCGACGATTTCGATCTCTTCGCCGACCTTGATGATGCCGCGCTCGACACGACCGGTCACCACGGTACCGCGGCCCGAGATCGAGAACACGTCTTCCACTGGCATCAGGAAGGCGCCGTCCACGGCGCGCTCTGGCGTCGGGATGTAGCTGTCCAGGGCTTCGGCCAGTTGCATGATGGCCTGTTCGCCCAGCGGACCGGTGTCGCCGTCCAGTGCCTGACGTGCCGAACCTTTCACGATCGGCAGGTCGTCGCCAGGGAACTCGTACTTCGAGAGCAGCTCGCGCACTTCCATTTCGACCAGTTCCAGCAGTTCCGCGTCGTCGACCAGGTCGCACTTGTTCAGGAACACGATGATGTATGGAACGCCAACCTGACGGGCCAGCAGGATGTGCTCGCGGGTCTGTGGCATTGGGCCGTCGGCGGCCGAGCACACCAGGATCGCGCCGTCCATCTGGGCGGCACCGGTGATCATGTTCTTGATGTAGTCGGCGTGGCCTGGGCAGTCAACGTGAGCGTAGTGACGGTTGGCGGTCTCGTACTCGACGTGGGCGGTGTTGATGGTGATGCCGCGTGCTTTCTCTTCTGGAGCTGCATCGATCTGGTCGTATGCCTTGGCTTCGCCGCCGAATTTCTTCGACAGAACGGTAGCGATCGCCGCCGTCAGGGTCGTCTTGCCGTGATCAACGTGACCGATGGTGCCGACGTTGACGTGGGGCTTGGTCCGTTCGAATTTCTCTTTTGCCATTTTAGACTCCTAACGATTTTTGAGAATACCCAGGCACGCGCCTGATATATGAACTGCCGATCTGTGATCTATGCTGCTAATTCTTTGCTGCCGATTCTTGCAACTGTGGCGTCAGGAAGAGATAAATAGATATCGCTCCATGACGCCACTTGAATTCTGGTGCCCTTGACGTGGATTGAACACGTGGCCTCTCCCTTACCAAGGGAGTGCTCTACCACTGAGCTACAAGGGCTAATTTTGCTGCTGAATGCCGAAACCGTGGAGCGGGTGAAGGGAATCGAACCCTCGTCGTAAGCTTGGAAGGCTTCTGCTCTACCATTGAGCTACACCCGCGAGGTCTCTTCTTCTTACACCTACTACACTTCTTCGCAACATCTTGGTGGAGGGGGCTGGATTCGAACCAGCGTACTCATAGAGAACAGATTTACAGTCTGTCGCCTTTAACCACTCGGCCACCCCTCCGCGAGGAACCGCAGAGTATGAAGCAAGTCAACAATTCTGTCAACTTCGTTTGCGCAAATCGTTACGCTGCGTCGTTGGCGTCTTGCTTCGGGGCGTGATTGTAACCGCTGCTTCCGCAAGAGTGCAAGAGACATTCGTTCGATTGCCATTTTCTTTTCTTTGGTTCCCGGGGGCGCGTCGGCGGTTTTTCTCCGCGCACGGAACCGAACCGGCGCGCCGCAGTCAAACGGCACGGTGGCGCGTTCCGCCGGCGCCGCCGGCCCGCAGCCCGGCAAGGGGACCATGAAGCAATTCATCAGGCGATCGGCCGTGCGCTCCTGGACACGGCCCGGTGTGCGGCCCGGGGTGCGACCCGTCCTGCGCTGGCGCAAGCTGGTCAGCGCCAACCTCTGGTTTTGCGCCGGCTACGTCGCGGCCGGCTGGCTGGGCTACCTGCTCACGCCCGAGTACGGCCTGCTGTCGCCGCTCGACCCGGCCATCGCGCTGGGCGTGGCCGTGCTGACCAGCTTTGGCTGGCGCCTGCTGCCCGGACTGGTGGCGGGCGCCGCCATCGTGGCCGACCCGAGCCTGTTTCCCACCTGGGCGGCGAACGGCTCGGCGCCCTTGCTGACCAGCCTGCTGCTGGCCGGCGCCGCCGTCCTGCATGCGCTGCTCACGGCCGTGCTGCTGCGCCGCCACGTCGATCCCGCGCTGGCCGGCGGCGGCGACGTGCTGCGCTTCATGCTGCTGGTGCCGCTGGCCTCCTGCGTGCGTCCCAGCGTCGGGGTGCCCCTGCTGGCCCTGTACGGGTCCCAGCCGGCCGGCCCGCCCTTGCTGATGTGGCTGGCATGGTGGGCGGCCGATACCACCGCCGTGCTGCTGGTGGCCCCGCTATGCTGGGTGGCGTGCGCGCGTCCGCGCAACCTGTGGCGGCGGCGCCGCCTGAACGTGGCGCTGCCGCTGGCGGTGGCCAGCGCCGCCTTCCTCGTGATCCACCACCTGACGCTGCGCTGGGACCAGGACCAGCAGCTGCAAGCGTTCCGCCTGCAGGCCCAGGAGGTGAGCCAGCTGCTGCAGGACGCCCTGCACGAACACGAACGTTTCCTCAGCGGAGTGGCCAGCGCGCTGGGCGCGGGCGGGATCAGCTCGCCAGGCCAGTTCACCGATGTGGCGCATGGCTACCTGCGCCAGCGGCCCGAGCTGCTGGCCATGGGATGGCTGCCGCGCGTGCCCGGCGCCGAGCGCGCCCGCTTCGAGCGGGAGGCCAGCATGTGGCTGCAACGGCCCTACCAGATCGTGGACGTGGCCGAGCGCCCCGGCGGCCCGCTGGTCGAAACACCGTCCGCCCCGCGCGCCCAATACTATCCGGTGCTGATGGTCGAGCCGGGCTACGACCGCCTGGTCGCCGGCGGGGACTTCCTGTCCGAACCCCGGCGCGCGGCCACCGTCACCGAGGCCATCCGCACGCGCGCCCCGACCGCCTCCGCGCCCGTCGTGCTGCGCCGCACCGGCCGCAGCGGCATCCACCTGCTGCAAGCCGTGGGCGCCGGTCCCGGGCCGCCGCGCGGCCTGCTGCTGCTGGCCTTGCGGGCCGAAACCTATGTCAACCAGACCGTGCGCGCCAGCCATGCGGCCATCCTCGGACTCGAACTCGACGACGTCAGCGCCGGCGCGCGGCCGGCGCGCGTGGTCGACACCATCCCCGAGGGCTACCACCCGCCCGACTACCAGCGCCAGCTGAACTTTGGCGGGCGCACCTACCACCTGCGCCTG
Organism: Gammaproteobacteria bacterium; assembly: GCA_046566285.1. Taxonomy (GTDB): domain Bacteria; phylum Pseudomonadota; class Gammaproteobacteria; order Burkholderiales; family Burkholderiaceae_D; genus Telluria_A. The sequence continues at coordinate 19,625 of JBKHWY010000007.1, forward strand.
GCGCCCTCGCCCGCCTACCTGGCCAGCCACACCACCTGGCAAAGCTGGAGCGTGCTGCTGGGCGGGCTGCTGCTGGCCGCGCTGATGGGCGCCCTGCTGCTGGTGCTGAGCGGCGAGCGCGCCAAGGTCCAGGCCCAGGTCAAGGAAGCCACCGTGCGCCTGCGCGAACGCGAGGGGCGCCTGCAAGCCATCCTCGACCATGCCGGCGACGCCATCGTCACGACCGATGCGCACGGACGCCTGCTGGCCGCCAACCGCGCCGCGGCGCGCATGTTCCGCCTGCCCGTGGCCGAGATGCCCGGCATGGCGATCGGCCAGCTGCTCGCGCTGCCCGAGGCCGACCCCGCCGCCGCGCTGGCACGCCTGGCTGGCGCCGAGCTGTCCGAACGCGAGCTGACCGGCAGCACCGGCAGCGGCGTGCGCTTTCCGCTGCTGGTGTCGGTGAGTCCGGTGGGCCAGGACGGCACCACGATCTACGTCTGCATCATGCACGACCTAACCGAGCAGCGCCGCGCCCAGGACCACATCCACCAGCTGGCCCACCAGGACGTGCTGACCGGCCTGGAGAATCGCCTCTCGCTGACCGAGCACCTGGAACAGTTGCTGGCCCAGGCCCGGCGCGCGCATGCCAGCGTGGCCCTGCTGTTCCTTGACCTCGACCGCTTCAAGAAGATCAACGATTCGCACGGCCACCACGCCGGCGACCTGCTGCTGGTGGAAGTGGCGCGCCGCCTGCGCGAACTCCTGCGCGACGTGGACATCATCGCCCGCCTGGGCGGTGACGAATTCATCGTCGCCATGTCCGGCCAGTTGACGCCCGACCTGGTCAGCGCCGTGGCGGTCCGCATCGTGCAGGCGCTGGGGCAGCCCTACCATCTGGATGGCAAGGTCATGCACAGCGGGACCAGCGTCGGCATCGCCATGTTCCCCGCCGACGCCGACAGCAGCGCCACGCTGCTGCGCCACGCCGACCTGGCCATGTACGAGGCCAAGACCGTCGGGCGCGGCAACTTCCAGTTCTTTTCCCCGGCCATGAACGCCGCCACCCACGAGCGCCTGGCCATGGAGCAGCGCCTGCGCCACGCGCTCGGCCACGCCGAGTTCGAGCTGTACCTGCAGCCGCAGGTCCAGCTGACAACCGGGCGCATCGTGGGCGCCGAAGCGCTGCTGCGCTGGCACCAGCCCGAACTCGGCCTCATCATGCCCAGCCGCCTGATTCCCGTGGCCGAGGAGTCCGGGCTGATCCTCCCGGTGGGCGACTGGGTCATGGACGAGGCGGTACGCCTGCTGGCCAGCTGGCGCGAAGAGGGCATGGAAGCGCTGCGCCTGGCGATCAACCTGTCGGCGCGCCAGTGCCACGGGCGCGAGCTGCTGCCGCGCCTGGACGCCCTGCTGGCCGACCAGCGCGTGCAAGCCAGCTGCCTGGAAGTGGAGATCACCGAATCGGCCGCCATGCACGACCCCGAATCCACCCGCGCCCTGCTGCGCCAATTGCGCACGCGCGGCATCCAGGTGGCGATCGACGACTTCGGGACCGGGTACTCGTCGCTCAACTACCTCAAGCTGTTCGCCATCGACCGCATCAAGATCGACCGCGCCTTCGTCACCGATATCGAATCGGACCCGAACGACGCTGCCATCGTCAGCGCGACCATCGGGCTGGCGCATTCGCTTGGTCTGGCGGTGATCGCGGAAGGGGTCGAGACGCCGGCGCAGTCGCGCTTCCTGCATGCCAAGCTGTGCGACGAGGCCCAGGGCAATCTGTTTGGCGAGCCGATGACGGCGCAGCAGTTCATTGAGGTGGTGCGCGCCGGCGCGCTGGCCGTGCTCGCGGTCCGGACGCTGCCCGCGGGCCGGCGGCCCGGCGTCGTCGTCACCCTGCACAACCTCCCGGTCGGCGGGCGGGCGGTCCGCGCCGTCTCGGCGGTGCTCGAGCGCGTCGTCGCGCGCGGCGCCGACGCCGTGCTGGGGGTGTCGGGCGACCTCGTCGACCGCGCGCGCCGCCTCGGCGCAGCCCACGCCGAGCGCGCCCTGGTGCCCGCCCCGCCGCACCGCGCGGCGGCAG
>JBKHWY010000008.1:0-6083 GCA_046566285.1 Gammaproteobacteria bacterium
CAGCTGGCCCAGGGTGGCGCCGCTGTGAAACAGCCCGGCGTTGAAGAAATATGGCGACAGGCGGCCGGCCTTGGTGGTGAATTCCCCAAAACGCAGCACCCCCGTGGACACCGAAAAAGCGATAAACTGCTGACGCAAATTGCTCACAAACACCCCTTAGCCAGATAGTCAAAGTGGCGTATTTTACGCCACCGCTCCCCGCCCGACCCATGCCAAGAATTATTTCCGCCAACCTCAACGGTATCCGCTCCGCCCACAAGAAGGGCTTCTTCAACTGGATGGCGCAGCAGACCGCCGACTTCGTCTGCGTGCAGGAATTGAAAGCCCAGCACGCCGACATGACCGAGGAATTCCTGACGCCCGGCGGCTACCACGGCCATTTCCACTACGCGGAAAAGAAGGGCTATTCGGGCACGGGCATCTACAGCCGCGTCAAGCCCGATGCCGTGCGCACCGGCTTCGGCTGCCCGGAATTCGATGCCGAAGGGCGCTACGTGCAGGCCGACTTCGGCAATTTGTCGATCATCTCGGTGTACTGCCCGTCCGGCTCGTCCTCGCCCGAGCGCCAGGAAGCCAAGTTCCGCTTCATGGAAGTGTTCCTGCCGCACCTGCTGGAATTGAAGGTCGAGGGCCGCGAGGTGGTCATTTGCGGCGACTGGAACATCGCCCACCAGGAAATCGACCTGAAGAACTGGAAGGGCAACCTGAAGAATTCCGGCTTCCTGCCGGAAGAGCGCGCGTGGATGACGCGCATCTTCAATGAGCTGGGCTATGTGGACGTGCACCGCCACATCGACAAGCGCCCGGAACAGTACACCTGGTGGAGCAACCGCGGCCAGGCCTACGCCAAGAACGTGGGGTGGCGCATCGATTACCACGTGGCCAGCCCGGGCATCGCGGCGCGCGCCCATGCGGTGTCGGTGTACAAGGACGAGCGCTTCTCCGACCACGCCCCCCTCATCATCGACTACGGCCACTAGCCCGGCGGTAGCGGGTGATGCTACTTCGCAGTGATCCTGCAATTTTAAGAAGTATTTAATATTTCCTTGTCCTGGGCAGGGATATCATGCGTGCATTCCTGATCCGTTTGGACGGCTCCCATGCACGCAAGCCACACCGCCACCGACTTCTTCACCGCCGATTGCCTTGACGACCTTGATGCCCTGGCGTTGTTCGAGGGCGCCAACGGCGCTGCCAGCCTGGCGATCGACTGGTTCTATGTGGACGCCTATGCGCTGTCGGGCACCAGCGGATCGCTGTCGATCAAGTTTTCCAGCCCCGTGCCGGCGCTCGACGCCAGCGTGTTCAAGGTGCCCAACGGCGCGCTCAGCCGCTTCACCCGCGAGATGGGCGGCCTGATCTGGCATGCGGTGTTCTCCCCGGCGCCCGGCGTGTTCGCCAAGGACAATGCGATCGTGCTCGACACCACGGCGGTGCTGGACGTGCACGGGCAGCGCGGGGCGGACATGGCGGAATCGAACCGCTATACCGTCGACACCCTGGTGCGCGCCTACCTGGACCCGGCCATCGACGTGACCGACCCGCTGGCCCATTCCCTGAGCCGCACCCTGGCCGGGCGCTACGTCGGCACCATCGAACGGGGCCAGCGCATCCTCCTGATGATCGACGACGTGGCGGTGGCCCCGGAGCAGATCCGCGTCGATCCGGTGGCGCGCACCTGGCGCTACACCGGCTTCGTCAAGCCGGGCCTGCACCGCGTCAGCGCCACCATCATCGATGCGGCCAACTACTTCAGCAAACCGGTGGAGCTGGAATTCGAGGTCAGCGGCCGCTGCGCCGGCGCCGACGATGGCGCCGAAGCGGCGCTGGTGGGCTACGCGGCGCTGCTGCAGCTGTTGACCAATGCGGTGCGCACCGGCTCGGGCTCGGCGCGCTAGAGACTACGGGCGCTGGCAAAGCGGCGCAGCTCACCCGTGAGCGGATCGGTGAACTCGATCGCGCGCGCGAGCAGCTTCAAAGGCTGGGAGAAATCGTCGCCCTTGCAGGGCAGCGCCACTGGATAGAAAGCATCGTTGTCGATGGGCGCGCCCAGCGCCGCCATGTGCACGCGCAGCTGGTGCTTGCGCCCGGTGTGCGGCTTCAACTGGTACAGCACCCGCCCGGCCGCTTGTCCGATCCCCTGCCCGATCACATCGATCTCGGTTTCCGAATTCGGCTCGCCCTCTTCTTCGCGCATCAGGAAGAACGGGCCCGACTCCACCATGCGGCTGCGGTAGGTAAACGGAAAACTGCGCGGGAAGGTACGTCCAGCCATCGGCGCGGCCAGCGCTTCATAGGTCTTGCGCACCGCGCGCAGCTGGAACAGGCGCTGGTACACGCCGCGGCTGTCGGCGCGGCGCGAAAAGATCACCACCCCGGCCGTTTCGCGATCGAGCCGGTGGATGGGTGTCAGCGCCGTCTCGCCCAGTGTGTGCTTCAGGCGCGTGAGCAGGGTTTGCTGCACGAAGCGCCCGCCCGGGGTCATGGGCAGGAAGTGCGGCTTGTCCACCACCAGCAGGTGCGCATCCATGAAGAGGATGGTTTCCTCGAACGGGATCGCGGCTTCTTCCTCGACCTCGCGGTAGTACCACAGGCGCATGCCGCGCCGCAGCGGCGACTCGGCGGCCAGCACTCGCCCGGCGCCATCGACCACTTCGCCGCGCGCGATGCGCGCGCGCCAGGAAGCTTCGCTGACGGCCGGGAAGGTGCGCACCAGGAAGGGCAGCAGCTGCCCGCCCACGTCGGGCGGCAGCCACAGGTAGCTTGGCGCGACGCCGGCGCGCACCGGCAGGGGCACGAAGGCGTTGGCGTCGGCCTGCCTGCCCATCTACTGCTTGAGGGAGGTGCTGCGGTAGGCCGGCAGCTGCGCCGGCGAGACGCCCTTGGCGCGCGCATACAGCGGCAGCAGCACGTTCATGTGGTTCTGGATCTGCTTGATGCGCTCGGCGCCGGCCGGGTGGGTGGACATGAATTCCATCGGCTGCGCCTTGTTCAGCGAGCCCATTTTCTGCCACAGCGCCACCCCGGCGCGGGGGTCGTAGCCGGCGCGCGCGGCCAGGTCCAGGCCGATCAGGTCCGCTTCGCGTTCGTCGTCGCGCGAATACTTCAGCGAGGCGAACTGCGCGCCGTACTGGGCCACCGTGTCGGTCACGCGCGGATCGATCCCCAGGAAGGCCGACAGCGCCGCGCCGCCCAGGCGCGCACCGATATTGGTGGCGGTCGATTTGCCCATCTGCTCGCGGCTGTGCTCACGCAGCGCGTGGGCGATCTCGTGGCCCATCACGGCGGCCACTTCATCGTCCGTCATGTTGAGCTGGGTGAGGATGCCGGTGAAGAAGGCGATCTTCCCGCCAGGCATGCAGAATGCGTTGACCTGCTGGGAAGCGAGCAGGTTGACCTGCCAGTCCCAGCGCGCCGCTTCCTGGTTCCAGCGGGTGGTGAAAGGAATGATGCGCTCGGCCACGCCGCGCAGGCGCACCACTTGCGGATGGTTGGCGGGCACCAGCGCATCCTGCGCCTTGGCCTTCTGCATCAGGGCCGTGTACTGCTGCAGCGCCTGCGCTTCCAGCTGCTCGGACGGCGCCAGCATGCGCCAGCGCGACATCGGCCGCACGGCGATGCCATCCTGGACTTGTACTTTTTGCTCTTTGGCCGGCACGCTCCCTACCGAGGCGCACAGCGAAACGAGCACGACGAGTGTTCTCAGTTTCATTTTCGACTTCCTTCGTGCGGTTTTGACAACTACATCATCGCAGGAAAGCGCCGGGCGGCGCACACGATTGTCTTTACGCAATTTTTCCGGGGCTGGCTTTTTTGCGCAGGCGGAACACCGCCAGGCTGCCGCGCAGGTTCGGCAGGAAGGTGACGGGCTGGCCGTCGGCCAGCGCCACCCGCTCCAGCACCTCCAGCCCGCACTCCTCGGCCAGCTCCTCGAAGTCGAAAATGGTGGCGCAGCGCACGTTGGGGGTGTCGTACCACTGGTACGGCAGGGACTTCGACACCGGCATGCGGCCGCGCGCCAAGGCCATGCGGTGCGGCCAGTAGGCGAAATTCGGGAACGACACGATGGCTTCATTGCCCACCCGGACGATATCGCGCAGCAGCACTTCCACGTGCTGCATCATCTGCAGCGAGGACAGGCACAGCACCGTGTCGAACGAGTTATCGCCGAACAGGGCCAGGCCCTTTTCCATGTCGTGCTGGATCACGTTGATGCCGCGCTGGCTGCTTTTCAGCAGTTCGGCGTCGTCGATCTCGATGCCGTAGCCGGTGCAGCGCTTGCCGCTTTGCAGATAGCGCAGCATGGCGCCGTCGCCGCAGCCCACGTCCAGCACGTGCGCGCCTTCGCGCACCCAGTGGGCGATGAACGCCAGGTCGGGACGCAGGTTGAACAGGTCTTCGAACTTCATGCGGCCCTCCCGCTGTTTGCCGTCAGGATGTCGGCGGCGATGCGTTCGTAGTAGGCGCGCACATGGCCCATGTAGCGCGGATCTTCCAGCAGGAAGGCGTCGTGCCCGTGCGGGGCGTCGATCTCGGCATAGGTCACGTTGCGGCGGTTCGACACCAGCGCCTGCACGATCTCGCGGCTGTTGGCGGGCGAGAAGCGCCAGTCGGTGGTGAACGAGGCCACGAAGAACTGCGCGCGCGTGCCCGCCAGCGCGGCCGTGAGGTCGCCGCCGTGGGCGCGCGCCGGGTCGAAGTAGTCCAGCGCCTTGGTGATCAAGAGGTAGGTGTTGGCGTCGAAGTATTCGCTGAACTTGTCGCCCTGGTAGCGCAGGTAGGACTCGATCTCGAAGTCGATGCCGAAGCCGAACTTGTAGTTGTCCGCGTTGCGCAGGCGCCGTCCGAACTTGGCCGCCATGTCGTCGTTGGACAGGTAGGTGATGTGCCCGACCATGCGCGCCACCCGCAGGCCGTTCTTGGGCACCACGCCGTATTCGTAGAAGTCGCCGCCGCGGTAGTCGGGGTCGGACAAAATCGCCTGGCGCGCCACGTCGTTGAAGGCGATGTTCTGGGCCGACAGCTTCGGGGTGGAGGCGATGACCACGCAGTGGCGCAGGCGCTCTGGGTACATGATCGACCAGGCCAGCGCCTGCATGCCGCCGAGCGAGCCGCCCATCACGGCCGCGAACTGGGTGATGCCCAGCGCATCGGCCAGGCGCGCCTGCGCGGCCACCCAGTCTTCCACCGTCACCACCGGGAAGGCGGCGCCGTAGGGTTTGCCGGTGGCCGGGTTGGCATGCATCGGGCCGGTGGAGCCGAAGCAGGAACCCAGGTTATTGACGCCGATGACGAAGAAGCGGTCGGTGTCGACCGGTTTCCCCGGCCCGACCATGTTGTTCCACCAGCCGGTGTCGCGTTCCTCGTTCTGGTAGCGGCCCGCCACGTGGTGCGAGGCGTTGAGCGCGTGGCAGATCAGCACCGCGTTGGATTTGTCCGCGTTGAGGGTGCCATAGGTCTCGTACACCAGCGTGTACTCGGCCAGCGTGGCGCCGCCCTGCAGCTGCAGCGGCTGCGTGAAGCGCAGCGATTGGGGTGAAACTATTCCGATTGATCCCATTCAGACTCTATCAAGTGCTGTTTCGCGAAAAGCGACGGTCGGTGAACCGAATCATCGGTACCTTCGCCTTCGCTACTGAAATTTGCACGTCGTCCTGGCGCAGGCCAGGACCCATGGCGCCTATGATCCGATGCGCTATGGATCCTGGCCTGCGCCAGGATGACGGTTTTTAGGGCAACAATAGAACGAGTCCATTGGTACGCCATGTATGACATCCTGCCCGCGCCGGCAATGAGCTTCAAACCGCCTGCAACTGCGCCATCACCTCGGCAATGAACCCCGGCTCCATGCTGCGCATGATCTTGCGCGTGTACGGGGTGATCGCGGCCAGGTCGCAGTTCAGGATCTCCTGCTTCACCGACAGCAGCTGGGCCGGGTGCATGGAGAATTCGCGCAGGCCCATGCCCAGGAGCAGGCGCGTGAGCTTGGTGTCCCCCGCCATCTCCCCGCACACCGCCACGTCAATGCCGGCCTTCTTGCCCGCCATGATGGTCATGCCGATCAGCTGCAGCACGGCCTGATG
>JBKHWY010000008.1:6093-21062 GCA_046566285.1 Gammaproteobacteria bacterium
AGTGGATTGTACAGGTGCGCGACCTCGTAATCGACCCGGTCGATCGCCAGGGTGTACTGGATCAGGTCATTGGTGCCGATCGACAGGAAGTCCAGGCGCTTGACGAACATCGGCAGGCACAGGGCGGCCGCCGGGATCTCGATCATCGCGCCGACCTCGATGCTGGGGTCGTACTTGTGGCCGGCCTCGCGCAGCTGCGCCTTGGCCTGCTCGATCATGCTGAGGGACTGGTCGATCTCGAACGCGTGCGCCAGCATCGGAATCAGGAGGCGCACCTTGCCATAATGCGAGGCGCGCAGGATCGCGCGCAGCTGGGTCAGGAACAGCTGCGGCTCGGCCAGGCAGTAACGGATCGCACGCAGGCCCAGGGCCGGGTTCAGCGCCGTGTGCTCGGTCGGGTCGAGCGGCTTGTCGGCGCCGATGTCGAGCGTGCGGATGGTGACCGGGCGGCCCTTCATGGCCAGCACGGTCTTGCGGTACTGCTCGAACTGCTCGTCTTCGCTCGGCATGGTGTGCATGTGGCCCGAGCGCCCCATGAACAGGAACTCCGAGCGGAACAGGCCGATGCCTTCGGCGCCCGAATCGAGCGCGTGCTCGGTGTCGTCCGGCAGCTCGATATTGGCATGCATGGTGACGGCCGTGCCGTCGCGCGTCACCGCGCGGGTTTTCTTGAGCTTCAGGAGCTTCTTGCGCGCCTTGAGCATGACGCTCTGGCGCGCGCGGTACTGCTCCAGCACCAGCGGGCTGGGGTTGGCGATCACCACGCCGGCGTCGCCGTCGATGATGACCCAGTCGTCCTGCTCGATCAGTTGCGAGGCTTGCGACATGCCGACCGCCGCCGGGATATCCAGGCTGCGCGCCACGATGGCCGTGTGCGAGTTCTGCCCACCCACGTCGGTCACAAAGCCGATGAAGGAGCGGTCCCGGAACTGCAGCATGTCGGCCGGCGAAATGTCGTGGGCGACCACGATCATCTGCGGCTGGTATTCATCCTCCGCGAGTTTGCCGGGGGTGAGCTGGGCGCTGCCCATCAGGACTTTGAGCACGCGCTCGGCCACCTGCTGGATGTCGGCCTTGCGCTCGCGCAGGTAGGGGTCCTCGATCTCGTCGAACTGGGCCGACAGCTCATCGATCTGGGTCACCAGCGCCCACTCGGCGTTGTAGTGGCGCGTGCGGATGATGTCCAAGGGCGCTTCGGAAATCATCGGGTCCGACAGGATCAGGGCGTGCACGTCGATGAAGGCGCCCAGTTCCGTGGGGGCGTCCTTGGGCAGCTCGGTCCACAGGTTCTGCAGGTCGCGGTGCACGGTGCTGATGGCATCCTGCAGGCGCCGCACTTCCGCTTCCAGGTGCTCTTCCGGCACCAGGTAGTGCTTGACGTCGAGCGCGGCGGGCGTGAGCAGGTGCGCGCGGCCGATCGCGATGCCGCGCGAGACGGGAATACCGTGGAGGGTGAACGAAGCCATCGCAGATCCAGGAGAGAGCCGGCTGGTGGGACGGTCCAGCGGCATTACTCGCCTTCGCCGAACTTGTCGTTAACCAGCGCGGCGAGCGCGGCGACACACTCCTGTTCGTCCGGGCCGTCCGCTTCCAGCGTCACCTTGGCGCCCTTGCCGGCCGCCAGCATCATCACGCCCATGATCGACTTGGCGTTGATGCGGCGCGCATTGCGGGTGAGCCAGACATCGCTCTGGAACTTGGCCGCCAGCTGGGTGAACTTGGCCGACGCCCGCGCATGCAGGCCCAGCTTGTTGATGATCTCGAGATCCTGTTGAATCATATGTTTTATGTTGAGGTTCTTCAGCCCGATCCGACCCGGATGCGGTTATCCACCCTGACCGCCCCGCTCTGCGCGCCGGCCAGCGCCATTTCCACCACCACGTCCAGGGTGTCCTGGCGGTAGGTGATGGCACGCAGCAGCATCGGCAGGCTGATGCCGGCGATGACTTCCACGTGGCCAGCGTCCGCCAGCGAGTTGCAGCAATTGGACGGCGTGCCGCCCTTCACGTCGGTGATGACGAGCACGCCCGAGCCGTCGTCCAGCCGCGCGATCGCCTGGCGCGCCAGCGCGTGCACTTCCGACAGGTCCTGGTCGGCGGCGACGTCGATCGCCTCCATCCGTTCGGCCGGCGCACGGAACACGTGCGCCACCGCGGCCATGAACGCCTGCCCCAGCGGAGCGTGGGTCATCAACAGGATGCCTACCATGGGATTGCCTACCTTGTCCCTGCGCTTTGCCCGACCTGCTGTTCCAGCGCATCGATGAACATCGCGGCCACGTCGAAGCCGGTCTGGTCAGTGATTTCCTGGAAACACGTGGGGCTGGTTACATTTACTTCGGTCAAGAAATCACCGATCACATCTAATCCTACCAGTAACAGGCCGCGCGCGGCCAGTAGCGGACCGATGGATTCGGCGATATGGCGGTCGCGCGCCGACAGCGGCTGGGCCACGCCGACGCCGCCGGCGGCCAGGTTGCCGCGCACTTCGCCGCCTTGCGGGATGCGCGCCAGCGCGTACGGCACCGGCTTGCCGCCGATGACCAGGATGCGCTTGTCGCCCTTGACGATATCCGGGATGTAGCGCTGCGCCATGATCGTGCGCGCGCCGTTGGCGCTCAGGGTCTCGATGATCGAGCCCAGGTTCATGCCGTCGCTTTTCACGCGGAAGATGCCGGCCCCGCCCATGCCGTCGAGCGGCTTGAAGATCACGTCGCCGTGCTTGGCGTGGAAGGCCTTCAGGCGCGCCTCATCGGAGGTGACCAGCGTGGGCGAGGTGAATTCGCTGAACTGGCCGATGGCCAGCTTCTCGTTATGGTCGCGGATCGCCGACGGGCGGTTGAACACCTTCGCACCCTGCTGCTCGGCCAATTGCAGCAGGTAGGTGTCGTACACGTACTCCATGTCGAAGGGCGGATCCTTGCGCTCGATGATGGCGTCGAATCCCGACAGGGGGAGGTCCTGGCGGGGCGCGGCCACGTACCAGTCGTCGCTCCGGCCGGTGAGCGTGATGTGCGCCACGCTGGCGATCACCACGCCTTCGTCGAGCGCCATGTCGGACGGCTCGAAGGCGTACAGCTCATGCCCGCGCCGCGCGGCCTCGCGCATCATGGCGTAGGTCGAATCCTTGTACGTCTTGAAGCCGGCCAGCGGGTCGGCGAGGAATGCGATTTTCATGGGAAGGTCCGATTGAGGCGATCCCGCGATTTTAGCTGGAATCGCCATGCCCTGCCCTGCCGCGCCCGTCAGTACACCTCCGGATTGGGATCGGTGCGCTCCATTTCCAGCGAGGCCGCCAGCAATCCCAGGCGCGCCACCACGCCGTACACGTAGAAGCGGTTCGGCGCCGCCGTGCCCGGCTTGGCCTTCAGGTCCGGCACCGCATGCTGCTGGGCGAACGCCAGCGGCACGTACTGCGAGCCGGGGGCGTTCAGATTCTGGTCGATGCCGCGCTCGGCATGCACGCGGTAGAAGCCGCCCACCACATAGCGGTCGATCATGTACACCACCGGCTCGGCCACGGTATTGTCGACCGTCTCGAAGGTCGGCACCCCTTCCTGGATGATGACGTCGTTGTTGACGGCCGGGCGGCCCGGCTTGACCTGCAACTGCTTGACCTCGCTGGCATCCTTGATGGTCAGGATGCCGGCCCCGCAGGTGCCCGCGTCGGGCTTGACGATCACGAAGGGCTTCTGCTCCTTGATGCCGAATTCCTTGTACTTCTTCTTGATTTTCGAGAGCAGCGCGCTGACGTTATCGGCCAGGCATTCCAGTCCCGTCTGCGCCTGGAAGTCGACTTCGCCGCAGCGCGCATGGAACGGATTGATCATCCACGGGTCGATCTCGATGAGTTTGCCGAACTTCTTGGCCACTTCGTCGTAGGCATTGAAGTGGTTGTTCTTGCGGCGCAGGGCCCAGCCGGCGTGCAGGGGCGGCAGCAGCGACTGTTCGTGGATGTTCTCCAGCGCGGCGGGAATCCCGTTCGACAGGTCGTTGTTGAGCAGGATCGTGCAGGGATCGAAGTCCTTCAGGCCCACGCGGCGGCCGTTGGGCGAGCGCACCAGCGGTTCGACCACCAGCATGTTCCCGTCCGGGAGCGCCAGCGGGGTCGGCTGGGTGATCTCGGGCGAGAGCGAACCCAGGCGCACATGCAGGCTGGTCTGGCGGAAGATCTGCATCAGGCGCTGGACGTTCTGCAGGTAGTGCGGATTGGGCGAGTGCAGCTCCGGGATCAGCAGCAGATTGCGCGCGTCCGGACAGTACTTGTCGATGGCGGCCATGGCGGCCTGCACGGCCAGCGGCAGCATCTCGGTAGCGAGGTTGTTGAAGCCTCCCGGGAACAGGTTGGTATCGACCGGCGCCAGCTTGTAGCCGGCGTTGCGCAGGTCCACCGAACAGTAGAACGGCGGCGTGTGTTCCTGCCATTCGAGGCGGAACCAGCGTTCGATGGCCGGCGTCGCTTCCAGGATTTTCTTCTCGAGGTCGAGCAAGGGGCCGGCTAAGGCGGTGACGAGATGCGGAACCATGGTCAGGCGTCCTTCTGGGATGCAGAGTAGATGTTGGTCTACGTAAATGGGGATGGACTCCCCATTTTAAAGTCCGGGTGCCGTGAAAGGCAAAAAGGCAATGATTCTCGAATTAAATCTTCCAAAATGCAATATCCATCGAATTTAATTCGGCTCAAGGCGGCCTCAGCATCGGGGCTTATCTTCATACCAGCCGCGCATGAGCCGGGCGGTGAGCAAGACTTCGGCTCGCTGAGGAGTACATCATGGATACCAGAGAAATCGACTACGAAGAGCTGGACAAGAAGAAGGACGACAAGTGCAAGCACGACCACGACCATAAGCACGACAAGTGCAAGCACGATCACGACCACAAGCACGACCGGCGCTGCCACTATGAGCACGACAAGAAGCACAAGCACGTGCGCGAACTGGAGCATGCCATCAAGGCGCTGGGCGATTCGCTGGCCTACCTGGGCCGCGGCCAGTACCTGCTCGAGCTGCAGCACATCGTGAAGTGGCCGGGCTGGACCACGCCGGCGGAGTTCGCGTTCGTCACCACGATCCTGGACAACATCGCCGGCCAGGTGCGCCTGCTGGAACGCCTGCAGGCCGACCTGGTGGAAGCCAGCAAGAAAGTGGCCGACAAGCGCCACAAGCATTACGAACACGAGTATTCGCACGACTAGGTTTGCGCTGGACGCAAAAAAGCCCCGGTGCTAGCGGGGCTTCCCTGCCGCGCGGTCCTTGCGGTCCGCGCGGCTTACTGCATTGGCCTGGGGCTCAAGCGTGGTAGGCCGATTCCCCATGGCTGGTGATGTCCAGGCCTTCGCGCTCTTCCTCTTCCGGCACGCGCAGGCCGATGACCAGGTCGACCAGCTTGTAGGCCACGAACGAGACCAGCGCCGACCAGATGATGGTGGTGCCCACCGCTTTGGCCTGCACCAGCACCTGGCTGGCGATCGAGTACGGATCGGCCGACATCTTGTTGGCGACGTAGTCGAAGATGCCCTGCCCGCCCAGCTGCGGCGCGGCGAACACGCCGGTCAGCAGTGCGCCCAGGATGCCGCCCACGCCGTGCACGCCGAACACGTCGAGCGAATCGTCCGCGCCGATCAGGCGCTTCAGGCCATTCACACCCCACAGGCACACCACACCGGCCAGGAGGCCAATGACCAGCGCGCCCATCGGCCCGACGAAGCCGGCCGCCGGGGTGATCGCCACCAGGCCGGCCACCGCGCCGGAGGCGGCGCCCAGCATCGACGGCTTGCCCTTGGTGATCCACTCGCCGAACACCCACGAGATGGTGGCGCAGGCAGTCGCCAGCAGGGTATTCACGAAGGCCAGCGCGGCCACGTCGCCCGCTTCCAGCGCCGAGCCGGCGTTAAAGCCGAACCAGCCCACCCACAGCAGCGAGGCGCCGATCATGGTCATGGTCAGCGAGTGCGGCGCCATGGATTCGCGGCCGTAGCCGACGCGCTTGCCGATCAGGATCGCGCCCACCAGGCCGGCCACGGCGGCATTGATGTGCACCACGGTGCCGCCGGCGAAGTCCAGCGCGCCGGTGCGCCACAGCCAGCCGGCTTTTTCGGTTTCGGTGGCCAGGGTGGCGGCGCTGGTGATGGCGTCAGGGCCGGTCCAGAACCAGACCATGTGCGCGATCGGCAGGTAGGCAAACGTGAACCACAGCACCATGAAGGCCAGCACGGCGGAGAACTTCACGCGCTCGGCAAAGGCGCCCACGATCAGGCCGCAGGTGATCGCCGCAAACGTGCCCTGGAAGGCCACGAAGATGAACTCGGGGATCACCACACCCTTGCTGAACGTGGCGGCATAGGTGAAGGCGCCCTTGGCCGGGTCCCAGATGCCGGACAGGAAGGCGCGGTCGAACTTGCCGATGAAGGCGCTGCCTTCGGTGAACGCGAGCGAATAGCCGTACACGCACCACAGCACGATGATCAGGGCGAACACGGTGAACACCTGCATCAGCACCGACAGCATATTCTTGCTGCGCACCAGGCCGCCGTAGAACAGCGCCAGGCCGGGGATGGTCATCAGGATGACCAGCAGGGTGGCCACGAACATCCAGGCGGTGTCGCCTTTTTGCGGGGTCGGTGCGGCGGCCGGCGCGGCGGGGGCTGCAGGCGTCGCGGCTGCGGCTGCGGGCGGCAGCGGGTCGGCGGCGCCGGGCGCGGGAGTGGCGGCGGCGGGCGCGGGGGTGGCGGCGGCGGGCGCCGCTGCTTGCGTTGCCGTCGCCACGGGCGCGTCAACCTTGGCGGCATCCTGGGCGGCCGCCGGCACCAGGCCGCTCACGGCCAGCATGACGGCTGCGCCGGCCAGCCAGTGGGTGATTGTTTTTTTCATCTGGGTTCCCCTTAAAGTGCTTCGTTGCCGGTTTCGCCGGTACGGATACGCACGACCTGTTCCAGGTTGTAGACAAAGATCTTGCCGTCGCCGATCTTGCCGGTGCGGGCCGCGTTCTCGATCGCTTCGATGGCCTGGTCGACGATGGCATCGTCCACGGCCGCTTCGATCTTGGTCTTCGGCAGGAAGTCCACCACGTATTCGGCGCCGCGATACAGCTCGGTGTGGCCCTTCTGGCGCCCGAAGCCCTTCACTTCGGTCACGGTGATGCCCTGCACGTTGATGGCCGACAGCGCTTCACGCACCTCGTCCAGCTTGAAGGGTTTGATGATGGCGGTGATCAGTTTCATGCCTTGCCTCGCTTAGAAAGTTTTGGAGAGGGCGACCACGGCGCGCGACTTGCCCAGGTCCTTGTTGCCGACCGGGCTGACGTAGGCGTCGGTGTCGGCCTTGATGAAGGCCAGCGACACGGACGCGAACCCCAGGTCCTTGGTCAGGCCGATCTTGTAGTCGTTGTAGCTGTAGGCGCCGTTGTGGGCCACGCGCTGGCGGCCGGCGTGCAGGTTCAGCACCAGGCCGCTGGCCACTTCGATGTTGGCGCCCACGTCCAGGTAGCCGCTGCCCTTGCTGTCGGGGGTGCCGAACAGGTTGGTGGTCGAGTGCGAGTACTTCACGTAGGCGGGGCCGTAGCCCACCTGGCCGTACACTTCGAAGGTGTTGGCGCTGGGGTGCAGCTCGTTGGACGGATACCAGTAGTACAGGCCGCCGACGTCGTAGCTGAAGCCGCCGCCAAAGTCGCCGCGCTTGCCGCCGTAGACGTCGATCTCGGCGCTGGCGTCGCCGCCCACGTCCTTGATCCACTTGATGGTGGAAGCCCAGGCGCCTGCATAGAAGCCGCTCGGATTGTTCACATAGTCCACCCCGCCCTGCACGGCCGGCTTCAGGCGGCTTTGCGAAATGCCGCGATAGCGGTATTCGCTGGTGACGGCGGCGTTGAAGCTGACTTCATTATCCGGCTTGGCTTCCTCGGCGGCGGCCAGCGGCGCGTAGGCGGCGGCCAGGGCCAGGCTTACCGCTGCTGCGAATGACAGTTTGGACGTGATCTTCTTCATGGAGCTTCCCTCTTGGTGAACTGATTGTGCTTTGCGGTTTAAAATGGCGCGAACGGGATTTCCCCTTGACTTCCCTTTAGCAGAAGTCATGCCAGGCTTAAATTGCAGCCTCTCAACTTGTTTTTGCGCAGATCGATGCCATCTTGGGGCTAACGATCGGCTTCAAATCAGCCTGCAGATGGTGCGCGCCCGCCCCGTGGACGGGAGTGCGCACCAAAACCATGCATTATCCGCACCCAATGGGTGCAGCCCTAACCGAAGGAGTTTAGCGATGGACATGAACAGCTTTTTTAACGATCTTCAGAGCAAGATCCACTCGGCCATCGAGAACTCGCCCGCCAAGGACATCGAGAAAAACGTCAAGGCCATGATGACCCAGGGCTTCTCCAAGCTGGACCTCGTCACCCGCGAAGAATTCGACATCCAGAACCAGGTGCTGGCCAAGACCCGCGCGAAACTGGAAGCGCTGGAACTGCGCGTGGCCGCCCTGGAAGAGCGCCTGGCCACCTCCTCCGCTTTGGCCAGCACCACGGCTGGCGCCACCGCCGGCAGCAGCCAGGTCTGACGCGCGCGCACGCCAAAACCGCCCGGACGACGCGCTACGGCCGCGTTCGGTATCATTTGTGCGACGCGCGGCTGCCCGGACGCGGTTTTTCCGCCCGGACGTGCTATGGTTGATCTTGTGAAAAACGTGGTGTTTTAACAATCTATGCTTGCACTGCAAGGTCTGCTGCCGTCCCACCATGGCGCCCTGTGCGGAGGCGCTCCCGATGCCTTCGCCAGCGTGCTGCAACATCATGACTGGAGCGCCAGTGCGCTGGGCGAGCCGTCCCAGTGGCCGGCCGAGCTGCAGGACAGCCTGGCGGCAATCCTCGCCTCGCCCTTCCCGATGTGCATCGTGTGGGGGCCCGAGCTGAGCTTCCTGTACAACGCCGCCTACGCTCCGCTCCTGGCCGAACGCCATCCCGGCGCGCTCGGCCAACCCGCCGCCGCCCTGTGGCCCACCTTGTGGAGCGACCTGGCCCCGCTGGTCGAGAAAGCGCGCGCCGGCCACTCGGCGCTGGGCGAAGACATCATCCGCACCAACCGCCGGCACGGGCGCGAGCACGAACGCTCGTTCTCCATGGCGTATTCGCCCCTGTGCCTGGACGACGGCGCGCCGGCCGGCGCGGTATGCGTCATCAGCGAAACCACCGCCCAGCAGCGCCAGCTGCAGCGCCAGGCCTTCCAGCTGCGCGTGGCCGACGAACTGGCCGCGCTGGGCGACGTCAACGAGATCTACCACCATGCCTGCGCCCTGCTGGGCGACTACCTGAACGTGGCGCGCGTGCTGGCGGGCGACTACGACTGCGAACGCCACCTGGTGGCCTTCCACGCCAACTATACCGACGGCACCGTGCCGGCACTGCAGGACCACGCCTACGCCGAACGCTTCGGCATGGAGAACTTCGACGCGCTGCTGGCCGATGGTGCCTGGGTCGTGCACGACGTCGCCCACGACCCGCGCACCTGCCGGGCCGACCAGCTGCCGGCCTACGAAGCGCTCAGCATCCGCGCCGCCGTGGCCATCCCGCACCGGCGCGTGGGCGCGCTGGTGAGCTGCCTGTTCATCAACGCCACGAGCGCGCGCAGCTGGAGCGTGGACGAAGTCCAGCTGATCGAGAACGTGGCCGCGCGCATGTGGGACGCCGCCGAACGTGCCCGGCGCGAATCAAGCCTGGTGCAGGCCGACCGCCGCAAGGACCAGTTCCTGGCCATGCTGGCGCACGAGCTGCGCAACCCGCTCGCCCCGATCAGCTCCGCCGCCGAACTGCTGCAGCTGCCCAAGCTCGACCCCGACAAAGTGCGCAGCACCGGCAGCGTGATCGCGCGCCAGGCCGCGCACATGACCAACCTGGTGGACGACCTGCTGGACGTCTCGCGCGTGACCAGCCGCATCGCCGAGATCCGCCGCGAAGCGGTCGATCTGCGCCGCGTGCTGGGCGATGCGATGGAACAGGTCAGCCCGATGATCGAAGCGCGCCAGCACCGCGTCAGCATTGCCGCCACCCAGGGCCGTGCGATGGTCATGGGCGACTACAAGCGGCTGGTGCAGGTGTGCGCGAACCTCATCAACAACGCCGCCAAATACACGCCCCAGGGTGGACGCATCAACGTGTCCTTGCAGGCGCTGGACGACTACGTCGTGCTGCGCGTGGAAGACAATGGCGTGGGCATCGCCCCCGCCCTGCTGCCGCACGTGTTCGACATGTTCGCCCAGGCCGAGCGCAGCCTGGACCGCGAAAAAGGCGGGCTGGGACTGGGCCTCGCCCTGGTGAAAAGCCTGGTCGAGCTGCACGACGGCAGCGTCACTGCGTCCAGCGACGGCATCAACGAAGGCAGCATCTTCACGGTACGCCTGCCGCGCCTGCACGTGGACGACAACGAGATCGACAGTGCGGTCGAAGTCGCGCCCGACAAGCTGCGCCTTTTGATCGTGGACGACAACGAAGACGGCGCCGAGATGCTGGCGCTGTTCATGGAAGCGAGCGGGCACGAAGTGGTGGTCGAGCATTCGGCCAATTCGGCGCTCGCGCGCGCCGGCAGCGAACATTTCGACGCCTACCTGCTCGACATCGGCCTGCCCGACATGCACGGCAACGAGCTGGCGCGCCAGCTGCGCACCATCGACCAGGTGGGAGACGCGCTGATGGTGGCCATCACCGGCTATGGCCACCAGGCCGACGGCGCCACCGCGCTCAAGGCGGGGTTCGACCACTACCTCGTCAAGCCGGTCGACCCGGGCGCCATCGTCAGCCTGCTCGAACCGCTGCGCCAGCGGCGCTGACGCCGCCTGCGCATACGATTTATACGGTTTACACTTTCAGGCTTCCCTCGATGGAATCGTCGAGGGTCTTGCCGATCGCGGCGCCGATCAGGATCTTCACCCCGGCCACGATGTTGCCGTGCTTGGTGTCCCAGTAATAGCAGTCGGTCGGGCGCACCTTGATGACGGTGATGCGTGGGTCGTCCTCCCCGCCGGTGAACCAGGTCTTGAGCGCGAAGTTCCACAGCTCGTGGATCTTGGCCTTGTCGCGCGAGACGGTGGCGATGCCGCGCACGTGCAGGTAGTCCGAATTGGGCGCGCCCTGGAAGAACAGCTCCACGCTCGGATTGGCTTCCAGCTCCTGGTTCTTGTGGCTGTCGTCCGCGCTCAGGAACCACAGGTTGCCCTCGTCGTCGGTCTGCAGCACGCGCATCGGGCGCGTGTCCGCCGTGCCGCCGTTGCGGTTGCTCGTGCAGAAAAAGCAGGTGCCGGCGATGTGCACGATCTGCTTGAGCTTCCTGACGGCGTCCACGCCGGTCAGGTCTTCGTGATTGTGTTCGGGTTGCCGCTGATTAATCGAGTCCATCTCATGCCCCTTCTCAGCAAAATGTCCAGGACAAATAGTAGGCCGCGCGCGCTTGGCTGTTTGTTGACTGGCTAACGCAAGCCGCCCTTCGCCTTCGAATTGGCAA
Source organism: Gammaproteobacteria bacterium (assembly GCA_046566285.1). Lineage (GTDB taxonomy): Bacteria > Pseudomonadota > Gammaproteobacteria > Burkholderiales > Burkholderiaceae_D > Telluria_A. The sequence goes on from JBKHWY010000008.1 coordinate 17,572, forward strand.
GTTGTCTACGCCTTTGAAAGCGCGCCGTCATCGGTGATTTGCCGCGCGCTCTACCATTGAATGCTTTGCCATGCATTCCTACACTGGCCCTGCTTTCAACTTGGCGCTGGTCACAGCGCGTTTAACTTCGAGGGAGTGACATGAACGTACAAAAACGCTTAGCAGCAGCGCTGTGTGCGGGCGCGCTATCGCCAGCGTGGGCGGCGATGCCCGCCCAGGATACCGTCAAGGGCGCGTCCGATCATCCCCTGCTGTCGCGCTTTAGCGGGAGCAAGATGGTGGGCTACGGTATCAAGCAATACGAGGAAGTCGTTCTGCCGGCCGGCGTACGCGTGGCGGACCGCAACGGAAAACCCGCCTTCGACAAGGAACTGCGGCTCGAAGGAAAGTACACGCGGATTGCCTACAATTATCCCAAGGACCGCTCGTCGCTGGAAGTGATGCGCAACTACCAGGCCGCGCTCGACAAGGCTGGAATCAAGCCACTGTTCAGTTGTTCCGCTGATGCCTGCGGTAACGATTTTGGCGACTTCTTCCTCAATCGGCGCGTGGGTGACAATTTCATCCAGGGCGACAGCGCGTATTGGGAGCCCTTCAATTATGGACGCGATCACGAGCGCTACCTGCTGGCCAAAGGCGTACGGCCGGACGGCAGCCCGGTGCACGTGGCGGTGTATGTGGTCGATCCGGTCGAGGACAAGAACGGTGGCGTGTACCTCGACATCGTCGAGGGCAAGGCCATGGAAACCGGTAAGGTCGCCTCCAGCCCGAACGCCGGCGACATGGCCAAGGGCATCGCCAACGAAGGCAAGATCGCGGTCTATGGCATCTATTTCGACACCAACAAGGCCGACATCAAACCCGAATCGAAAACGGCCTTGCAGGAGATGGCGAAAATGCTGCAACAAAATGGCGCGCTGAAAGTGTACGTGGTCGGCCACACGGACAACCAGGGCGCCTACGCCGCCAACCTGGATCTGTCGCAAAAGCGCGCCGACTCGGTCGTCAAGGCGCTGGCCGGGGAATACCACATCGATCCGCATCGGCTGCTGGCCAAGGGTGTTGCTTCGCTCGCGCCCGTGGCCTCGAATGATGCGGAAACCGGGCGTAACAAGAACCGCCGCGTGGAGCTGGTCAAGCAATAGGTTCGCCTCAGCGCTCGGTGCGCACGCTTGGCCGCGCTCAAGCAGATCGAGCGTGCGACTCTCACCATCGCTTCTGGCTGTCCATACGGAGCGATGATGAGTCTTGCGATCCTGAAAAGCCGCGCGCTGTGCGGCATGAATGCCCTCAGCGTCCATGTCGAAGTGCACCTGGCCAATGGCTTGCCGGCGCTGAACATCGTCGGCTTGCCCGATACCGAAGTGCGCGAAGCCAAGGACCGGGTGCGCGCGGCGCTGCAGAATGCCGGCTTCACGATTCCCGCACGCCGCATCACCGTGAACCTCGCGCCGGCCGACGTGCCCAAGGAATCGGGCCGCTTCGATCTGCCGATTGCGCTTGGTATCCTGGCCGCCTCCGGCCAGATTCCCGCGCGCGAGCTGGACAAGTACGAGTTCGCCGGCGAACTGTCGCTGTCCGGCCAGCTGCGCCCCATCCACGGCGCGCTGGCGATGACGTTCGCGATCCAGCGCCAGCACGACGGCCAGCCGCGCGCCTTCATCGTTCCCATCGATAATGCCAACGAAGCCGCCCTGGTTCCGGATGCCGTCATTTATCCGGCGCAGACGCTGCTGCAGGTGTGCGCGCACTTCACCGCCCTGGATGCCAGCTGCAAGCTGCAGCGCCACAGCGCGCCCGAGGCAGTGGCTGCGCCGGCCTATCCCGACTTCGCCGACGTCAAGGGTCAGCGCGGCACCAAGCGCGCACTGGAAGTGGCGGCGGCGGGTGGACACAGCGCCCTGCTGATCGGCCCACCCGGCACGGGCAAGACCATGCTGGCGTCGCGCTTTCCGGGCCTCCTGCCGCCGATGTCCGACAACGACGCGCTGGAGTCCGCCGCCGTGCGTTCGCTGTCCGGCAAGTTCGCCCTGGCCGACTGGAAGGTGCGACCCTTTCGCAGTCCCCACCACACCACCTCCAGTGTCGCGCTGGTGGGCGGCGGCGCCACGCCCCGGCCTGGCGAAATCTCGCTGGCGCACTGCGGCGTACTGTTTCTCGATGAGCTGCCCGAGTTTGACCGGCGCGTGCTGGAAGTGCTGCGCCAGCCGATGGAGTCCGGGGAAGTGACGATTTCGCGCGCGGCGGGGCAGACCAACTTCCCGGCCCGCTTCCAGCTGGTGGCGGCCATGAATCCGTGCCCGTGCGGCTACCTCGGCCACCCGTCCGGCCAATGCCGCTGCAGCCTGGAAGCCGTGCTGCGCTACCAAGGGAGGTTGTCCGGCCCCCTGCTCGACCGCATCGATATCCAGATCGACGTCGCCCCCGTGCCACCGGACGCGCTGGCCGCCGCGCCCGATGGCGAACCGACCGAGGCGATTGCCGCCCGCGTGCACGCCGCGCACCAGCGCCAAATTGCGCGCCAGGGCACTTCCAACCACAAGCTCGGCACCCGCGAAGTCGACCGGTACTGCAAACTGGACGCCGCCAGCGACCGCTTCCTGCGCACGACGATGGATCGCTTGCAGTGGTCGGCACGCGCGTATCACCGCGTGCTGCGTGTGGCGCGCACCATTGCCGACCTGGCGCAGGCGGATACGATCACGGCGGCACATGTGGCGGAAGCGGTGCAGTACCGGCGTGGGCTACGCCAGGCTTGAGGCAGGCGTGCGCCGGGCACAGGGGTAAAATTGCACGGAGCACTCGGCCCAGGTGGGCCCCAATCAACCGCCATGTTGCATGCGTCGGGAGGAGACATGAGTCAGCGCCAGGCCTACCTGATCTGCGGATTCCTGATTGCTTTCATGTTCGCCGTTGCGCTGTGGGCCATCAGCGATCTGCCATCGGACGCGCACATCGCCGTGCACTGGGGTGCCGACGGGCGGCCGAACGGCTGGATGGGAAAATGGGTTGGCCTGCTGTTCAACCCCGTCGTGGCGATCGTGGTATGGGTCGCAGTATCGACCTTCCCGCCGGGCGCTTTCGGTCCGGGCAAGATCGAATTGTCTCCGGATGCGCGCCGCACTGTGCTGGTCTGCGTACTGCTCCTGCAAGCAGCCGTCGAAGTGGCCATCGCGCTGGGCGCATTGCGGACGCCACCTGCCGGCGCACCCATCACCACCCTTCAGCATGCCGACGAACAAATCTCAGTTCTGTCGAGAAACTTTACACCCGACGCACGAGAAAATCCGTTCTCGAATTCAAGTGCTTGAATTCTTACGAGTTTTCCATACAGGCACAAATATTGCTCCACATCAAATATCAATCTTTTCGATGTGGAGAATCAATATGTTCCTGAAAAATCTCATCGCCGCCATCGGCGTGACTGCGGCCCTAAGCGCCAGCGCCGCCCCTATCCTCAACGGCAACTTCGAAGCGGGCCTGACCGGCTG
>JBKHWY010000009.1:0-20272 GCA_046566285.1 Gammaproteobacteria bacterium
GGGAGCCCGGGCCCGCGACGGACGCGGTGCCCGCCGCGCCCCAGGGCAGGCCGATGCTGACCATCACGGGCCGGATCGGCGCGACGAACGCCGACGGTGTGATGCGCATCGACCAGGCCGCGCTCCGGTCCCTTCTGCCGCACGGCAGCGCGGAACGGCGCGCTGTGCAGGTAGTCGCGCATGGCGGGGCTGAGGGTGAACAGCTGCTCCGGATTGACCGGGATCGTGGGCGCCTTGAAGCGCGCGTCGCTGAACAGTTCGGATGGGGGGGGCGGGGCGGGCGGGGCGGTCACACAAGCGCTTGCCAGCACGGCAAGCATAAACGCCATCCACAGGCGGGTCAGGGTGCGCATGTTCTCTCCTCCATCGCGCGGCCGGACTGGTTATTGAAAGTGTTTGTTGAGGGCGATGCGAGCGTCCGGGGCTGTATTTGCAGTATCGGTCGCGGGGAGCGGCTTGTCAAAGATTAGTTTTCGGAATGAAACGAATCATGCAAGCCGTACAGCAAATCTGTAGTTTCGGCTTCCGACAGGCCCAGGTAGGCGCAGGCTTGCGCGCCGCCCTTGGCCCATTCCAGCGAGTCGGCGTGGCCGAGGTATTGCTGGATGGCGCGTTCGGCCAGCAGCGACAGCGCCACCAGTGCACGCACCCGCTCGGCCGTCGCTTCGTCCTCCAGCACACCATAGTCGTGGTGATGCAGGATCGCCACCGACACATCGCTCGACAGGCCCCAGTTGCGCGCCAGCAGGCAGCCGATGGCCGCGTGCTGGGTGCTGTGGCGCTCTTCCTCGAGCGCGGTGACGGGGCGCACGGCTTCGCCGGCGCAGGCGGCCAGGGTAGCGTGGTAGTCGGGAAAGCGCTCCAGCAGCAGGGGGATGCCGGTATCGCAGAACAGGCCGAAGGTGTGCGCGACGTCGGTTTCGCCCATGCGCAGCGCACGTGACAGATACACCATGGCTTCGGCGCGGCGGGTCGACACGTCCCAGAAACTGGCCAGGGCGGCGCTGTCGGCCGGAATGCCTGGCGCGCCAGCAGCCCCGTCATCAGGGATGCGACCTGGTTGATGCCCAGGAAAATGATGGCCTGGTCGATCGACTTGGCCTTGCGCTTGCCGCCAAAAAATGAGGAGTTGGCCAGTTTCAGCAGGGCGCCGGACATGCCCACGTCACTGGAAATGATGCGCCCGATGGCCAGCGGCGACGGGTCCTCGGCCGCCAGTTCGCGCTGCAGATCGGCCAGCAGGCTGGGCCGCGGCGGAATGCGGATGGATTTGATGAGCGCATCGACCGGGTCGGCGCCCGCAGCGGAGGCTGAAGCGGCAAGGTTACTCATGAGACAAGCAAGAGACGGTAAAGCGCGCCAGCGTGGGGTGCAGCGCGCAAGGGTCCACTATAGCCGACAGGGCAACAAGTTGCACTTGAGCATTCATTCTATGTGGCAAATTCGCCCGTGCGCGGGCGCATTTCCTGCCGATATAGAATTCTTGTCATGAAAACTATACTGGCAGGAATCGATTTCCACGCGCCCTCGCACATCGTGGCGCGGCAGCTGATCGGCGTGGTGGTACTGGTCGATGGCGTCGGCGGGCGCATCGTCGAGACCGAGGCTTACGACATGGAGGACCCCGCCTCGCATACCTTCGGCGGCCCCACCGAGCGCAACATGAGCATGTTCGGCCCGCCCGGCCACGCTTACGTGTACCGCTCCTACGGCATCCACTGGTGCCTGAACTTCGTCTGCCGCGACGCCGGCCATGGCGCCGGGGTGCTGCTGCGCGCCATCGAACCCCTGGCGGGCATCGCCACCATGCAGGAACGCCGCGGCGTCGAGGATATCCGCATGCTGTGCTCGGGACCCGGCAAACTGTGCCAGGCGCTTGGCATCACGCGCGCGCACAACGCCATGTCGCTGGCCGAGGCGCCGTTTGCACTGGCGAGCGCCGCCGAACCGTTCGAGGTGGTGAGCGGGCCGCGCATCGGCATCTCCAAGGCCGTCGACGTGCCCTGGCGCTTCGGCGCGGCCGGTTCGCGCTTTCTCAGCCGGCCATTCCGCTAGGCCCGGCGGCGCGCGCCCACCGGTTGGGGCAGGGCGCGCCCCGCTCCCCGCATGCGACTGCCGGGCGCGCGCCGCTCGTGCGGGTCGTGAAAGCCGGCGTCCGGATCGCGAAAGCCGGCGTCCGGATCTGTACGCAGGAGCGGCATGTCGCCCGCCGCCGGGATGGCGTCTGCGCCGTCGAGCTTGAAGATCGCCACCGCGCGCGACAGGTTCACGGTCTGCTCGTGCAGGCTTTCGGCGGCGGCCGCGGCCTGTTCGACCAGCGCGGCGTTCTGCTGGGTCATGCTGTCCATCTGTCCGACCGCGTGATTGACCTCGGCGATGCCTTCGGCCTGCTCGGCGCTGGCCACGCTGATGCGCTGGATGATGTCGTTGACTTCATTGACCGAGGCGACGATGTCGCCGATGCGGTTGCCCGCCTGGTTGACCGATTCGGCGCCGCCGTCGATGGTGGCCACCGATGCGGCAATCAAGGCCTTGATTTCCTTCGCCGCCGACGCCGAGCGCTGCGCCAGGGTGCGCACTTCGGTCGCCACGACGGCGAAGCCGCGCCCCTGTTCGCCGGCCCGCGCCGCTTCCACGGCGGCGTTCAGGGCCAGGATACTGGTCTGGAACGAGATGCCGTCGATGACGCCGATGATGTCGACGATCTGGCGGCTGCTGGCGCGGATTTGCTCCATCATCGCCACCGAGCGGCCGACCGCTTCGCCGCCCTGGGCGGCCAGCGCGGCGGCGCTGGAGGCCAGTTCCTTGGCCAGCTTGGCGCTGGCGGCGTTCTCGCGCACCGCGTGGGTCAGGGTTTCGATCGCGCTGGCGGTTTCCTCCAGCGAGCCGGCCTGGCGCTCGGTGCGGTTGGACAGGTCCATGTTCCCGGTGGCGATCTCCTGCGAGGCGGTGTCGATCGAATGCACCGAATGGAGCACCGTGCGCAGGGTGGAGTTCAGGTTGCCGATCGAGCGGTTGAGGGCGCGCGAGGTCTCGGCGATTTCGTCGCTGCCGCTGTTGGCGGCGCCCGCGCGCAGGCGCCCGTCGGCCAGTTCGCCCACCACGTCGGCAATGGCGCGGATATCGGCCAGCATGGCGCGTCGCACCCGCATGCTGACCACCAGCGACAGGCCGATCGACAGCAGCACCAGCGCGGCCATGGCCAGCATCAGCTGGCGAAATTCCGACTTGGCGGTGGCGTACGCGGTTTCGCTCAGCGCGTGTTCCAGCGCCGACAGGCGCGCCAGGTGGCCGTTCAACAGGCCAAACTGCTTTTCCGCCTTGGCCATCGAGCTCGCGCCCAGCGACTGGTCGACCGAGGACATGTCGACGGTGTCCTGCACGCTTTTGCGGTACACCACCAGGGCGGCGGCGGCCGCGTCGATGATCTTGCGTTCGTCCGGACTGGCCACCGCCGCCAGTTGGGCCAGCGCGCTGGACATGGCCGTGTGCTTCTTGCGGATCTCGGCCGACAGCGCATCCAGGCGCGCCTGGGCGAAGCTGCCGTTCATCCAGGCCAGCAGCTGGTAGATGTTGGCGTGCGCGAACTTGGCTTCGCCGGACACGTCGGCGGCCGCCTTCAGGCGCGCCGCGCGCACCTGCACCATGTTTTCCAGCGACGCGTTCTGGCGCAGCATGCCGTACCAGGCGCAGCCCGTCACCAGGATCAGCAGGATCAGGACCAGGCCCGGCGCCAGCAGCAATTTTGGACCAATGCGTAATTTGTTGAGCATTCCAGACTCCCGCCCTTGAACAATCGAATGGCCGCTGGTGCGCGGCCCTGTAGTTTTATGCGCGATGGATCGACTTATTTTTTGTACACGCCCGCCACCAGCACCACGTCGCCCACCCGCAGCAGGTAACTGGTCTTGGCTTCGACCTTGCCGGTTTCCGGGTTCTTGTACATGTAGTCGACCCAGCCCTTGCCCTCTTTCTTGGCCATCTCCATGATGTCGCGCCGGTAGAACTTGCCGTTGGTGTCGGGGACGTCGTTGAGGTCCTTGCCGATGATGGCCTGGTTGAAGGGGTGGGCGATGTTGGTGCCTGACGGGTACTCGCGCACGTAGATGTACATCGAGCCCTGGACGAAGTCCGGATCCTTGGCCGTGATCTTCTTGATCAATGCGTCCTTGCCATGCGCCTTGGTGAAGGCGGCGCCGCGTTCGACCATCGCCACCGCGTCCTTTTCGGTGGGCTCGGCGGCGGCACAGGCGACGCTGGCGGCAGCCAGGGTGCAGCAGAGCAACGCGCCGGTCATGAGGTATTTCATAACTTCTCCTTGATGAAAGATTGATCTGGGCGCTTGTGTTGCCTGTGCGCATGGTCAATCTACGCTCCCCGATTGCCCCTCCAGTTGCGCTAGCGCAAGAGTGGTGCCGCCGTTCGCGTGGCTAGCCGGGAGGGGGCAGGGCGGTATGGACGCCGTGTGGCTTTTCCGTCGCCCCCTTGCCACGCCCTCCATAACTATTGATTGCCTGCAATTTAGTGCCGTTGGGCAAGTCCTATCATGATTTTTCGCCAAACCGCCGTGTACCCCTCACCGGAGAAGATCATGACCGCACCGATTTCCGCTTCCTGCGAGCCGGGCGCCATCGCCCCAGGCGCCGTGGCGCTGGGCGCCGCCCCGGTCCCCGAGCGGCTGTCCGGCATGGCCGTGTTCTTCTACGTGTTCCTGCCGTTCGCCTTCGGCCACTACCTGTCGCTGCTGCTGCGTAACGTGAACGCGGTGCTGGCGCCCAGCCTGGTGCAGTCGATGTCGCTCAGTTCGGCCGACCTGGGCCTGCTGACCAGTGCCTTCTTCCTGTCGTATGCCCTGGTGCAGCTGCCCGTGGGGATCGCGCTGGACCGCTACGGGCCGCGCAAGGTACAGCTGGTGCTGATGCTGGTGGCCGCCTTCGGCGCGTTGATGTTCTCAAGAGGGACCACGTTCGCCCAGCTGGTGGTGGCGCGTGCACTGATCGGACTGGGGCTGGGCGGCTGCTTCATGTCGGCGGTCAAGTCCATCTCAAGCTGGATCGCCCCCGCCAAAGTGCCCTCGGTGCAGGGCTACCTGATTGCCGTGGGCGGGCTGGGCTCGGCCTCGGCCACGCTGCCGGTGCGCGCCGCGCTCCAGCATACCGACTGGCGCGGCCTGTTCATCGCGCTGGCCGCCCTGACGGCCCTGTCGGGCCTCTTGATCTGGCTGGTCACCCCGCGCGAAACGGCGCGCGCCAAAGTCCAGGGGCCGTCCGTCAAATCCATTCTCGACGTGTACGCCAACCCCACCTTCCGCCGCACCGTCTCGCTGATCCTCATTCCCCACACGGTATTCTTCGGCATCCAGGGCTTGTGGGTGGGACGCTGGCTGGCCGATGTGGCGCACTTTGCCGATTCCGCCGTCGCCTACCTGCTGTACCTGGGCATGGCCGCGGTGATTTTCGGCGCCATCGCAGTGGGGCTGCTGACCGAAGCGGCCGGACGGCGCGGCATCAAGCCATTGGACCTGGCCGCCGGCGGGCTGGCGCTGTTCATCCTGGTGCAGGCGGCCATGGTGCTCAACTACGCGCCCAGCTTCCAGCTGCTGGCCGTGCTGTTCACCCTGGTGGGCACGATCACCGGGATGGAGTACGCCATCATCGCCCAAAGCCTGCCGCGCGAACTGACCGGACGCGCCGCCACCTGCCTGAACCTGCTCATCTTCGTGGGCGCCTTCCTGGTGCAGGCCGGGTTCGGGCAAGTGCTCGGCTTCTGGAAGCCGGACGTGCTGGGGCATTACCCGGTCATCGCTTACCAGGTGGCGTTTGGCGTGCTGGTGCTGCTGCAGCTGCCCGGGCTGGTGCGGTATGCGATCGGGCGGCGTCCGGTAAAATGCCTGCCCGTCCAGCACACTCCAGAGGAAGAATATGAAATTGGTTCGATACGGTCGCCCAGGTAAGGAAAAGCCGGGACTGATCGACGACGAAGGCCGGCTGCGCAGCCTGGCCGGCGTGATCGACGACATCGGCCCCGCGACCCTGTCGGACAGCGCCCTGCGCAAGCTGGGCCGAATCGATGTGGCGACCCTGCCGCTGGTGCGCGGCACTCCGCGCTTCGGGATTCCCCTGACGGGCACTCGCAAGTTCATCGGCATCGGCATGAACTACCGCGACCACGCGGCCGAACTGGGCGCGCCGATTCCGAATGAGCCCATCGTGTTCATGAAGGCGGTCAGCTGCCTGTCCGGCCCGGACGATCCGATCCAGCTGCCGCAGGGCGGCAAGAAAACCGACTGGGAAGTCGAGCTGGGGGTGGTGATCGGCGCGCGCGCGCAGTACGTCAGCGAAGCCGATGCGCTCAAGTACGTCGCCGGTTACTGCGTGGTGAACGATGTGTCCGAGCGCGCCTTCCAGTTCGAGCGCGGCGGCCAGTGGGACAAGGGCAAGGGCTGCGACACCTTCGGTCCGGTGGGCCCGTGGCTGGTGACGCGCGACGAAGTGTTCGACGTGCAGGATTTGAACCTGTACCTGGAACTGAACGGCAAGCGCATGCAGACCGGCAGCACGTCCACCATGATTTTTTCGGTGGCGCAGATCGTCAGCTACCTGTCGCGCTTCATGACGCTCGAATCCGGCGACATCATCGCCACCGGCACGCCGCCGGGCGTGGGGCAGGGCATGAAGCCGCAGCGCTTCCTGAAAAAAGGCGACCAGCTGCGCCTGGGGATTGCGGGATTGGGCGAACAGCAGCAGGAGGTGCTGGCCTGGGTTGGCGCTGCAAAATGAATGCCGTCATCTGAGCATTGCTCGGAATGACTTCTCACCGAGGGGTGTTGCAGAACCTGCAGTCATGCGGTGTTCGCATTTACCTGCCCAAGTAGAATCGTCATTCTGGCGAAGGCCAGAATCCATAGCGCGTTCCCTTCAAAGGCATTGTTCCACTCTGAGCGAACGCGCTATGGGTCCTGGCCTTCGCCAGGAGTCGTTTCGAGCAATGCTCGGAACGACGGTTTGTAGTCCAAGGGTGTACGCCAACAGCGCTGCATTCTGGACTTTGAGACCCTCTTACGCCAACGCTTCCTTGGCCGCCTGCTCGGGCGTCAAGCCCTCATAAAACAGGTCGGTGAACCACTCGACCTGTTCCTCGATGTGCTCCTGCGCCTGTTCCTGCGTGGCGCCGCCTTTCACCAGGTAGCCTTCGACCTCGATGCACCAGTGGATCAGCGCCAGGGTCTCTTCGTCGATCTCCTCTTTCTTTGCCATTTCAAGCCATCACTTTCTGGAACCATGCGGCGATGTGCTGCACTTCTTCCGGGCAGACCGAGTGCGGCATCGGGTAGTCGTGCCATTCGACCTGGTAGCCCAGCTGGATCAGCATGTCGCGCGAGGCCAGCGCGCGGGAAATCGGGATCACGCCGTCGCTGCGGCCGTGCACCATGAACACCGGCGTGGCCAGGCTGGCCTGGGTGTGCTCGGCCTGCACCTTGTCGGCCAGCGGCAGGTAGCCGGACAGGCACAGGAGCCCGCCCAGCGCTTCCGGGTGGCGCAAGCCTGTTTGCAGGGTCATCGCGCAGCCTTGCGAGAAGCCGGCCAGGATAATTTTCGACGCCGGCACCCCACGCGCCTTTTCCTGCGCGATCAGGGTTTCGATATAGGCCTGCGAGGTCCGCAGCCCGCCCTCGTCCTCGCGCCGCACCAGGTCGGCATTGGTGATGTCGTACCACGCGCGCATCGGATAGCCGCCGTTGACGGTTACCGGAATGACCGGCGCATGCGGAAAGATGAAACGGATGCCGGGCAGGCCGCGCAGGTCGAGCTCCTGGACGATGGGCACGAAGTCGTTGCCGTCGGCGCCCAGGCCGTGCATCAGGATGACGGTGGTGGTGGGATTCGGTGCGGTGTCGAGGACGATGGGTGGAGTGGACATGAGTCGCAAATAAAAATTCAGGCGGAGGGAGGACGCAGCGCCGACTTGGGCCGGAACGCCTTGCACACGGCGGGATTGGTTTCCATGTAGGGCCCGCCGATCAGGTCCACGCAGTATGGCACCGCCGCGAAGATTCCGCCAACGAGCTGTGCGCCGTCGGCATCCTTCAAGCCTTCCAGGGTTTCCTTGATGGCTTTCGGCTGGCCGGGCAGGTTCATCACCAGCGCCGCATGGCCGTCCGCGGTCTCGCGGATCACCGCCGTCTGGCGCGACAGGATCGCCGTGGGCACGAAGCGCAGGCTGATCTGGCGCATCTGCTCGCCGAAGCCGGGCATCTCTTTCGTGCCGATGGCCAGCGTGGCTTCGGGCGTGACATCGCGTCGCGCCGGGCCGGTGCCGCCGGTGGTCAGCACCAGGTGGCAGCGCTGCACGTCCACCAGCTCGATCAGGGTCTGTTCGATCCGGGCGCGCTCGTCGGCAATCAGGCGCTGCTCCAGCCGGTAGGGTGTGGTCAGCGCACCGGCCAGCCAGTCGGCCAGCGCGGGCAAGCCCTGGTCCTGGTAGACACCGCTGCTGGCGCGGTCGGAAATCGAGACCAGGCCGATCACCAGCGGCGCATCCAAAGACTTAGTCGTCGTCGGATTCACGCTCACCCTCGTCGCCATCCTCACCCTCGTCCGCATTCGGCGCCACCTTGGCCAGGTCCTTGAGGATCTGGAAGATCTCGCGATAAGCCTTCGGCGGCTTGGATTCCGCCTGCTCCTTGCGGGCATTGCGGATCAGGGTGCGCATCTGCTGGGCGTCCAGCTCCGGATGCTCTTCCAGCAGCACCGTCAGGGCCTTGTCGTCGGCCAGCAGCTTCTCGCGCCGGCGCTCGAGCGCGTGCAGCGCGGCCGTCTCGGCGCGCGAGGAACCCTTCCAGCTGTCGATGGCGCGCTGGATGGTCGCCACTTCTTCCTCGTCGAGGGTGCGCATCTTCTTGCCCACGAACTGCATCTGGCGGCGCCGGCCTTCGTGGTTGGTGATGGTCTGGCACATCAGGATGGCTTCCAGCACATCCTCGGGCATCGGCACTTTCTTGACGCGGTCGCGCGGCGCTTCCACCAGCTGCTCGCCCAGCTTTTGCAGGTCGTTCATCTGGCGCTTGAGTGCGGACTTGGAAGGACGCTCGTATTCCGGTTCGAACTCGCTGGAGTCGAAGCCGCAGGAGCCGCGGTTTGGGTTTGGCATTGTATTGGTCCGGATCGTCCGATAGCCCTGGGGCCAAGCGGTAAAAACTATAAACGGCTGCTATGATAACTGTTTTACCGGCCAGCCGAGAAAACGCCCATGCCCGAATCTGCCACCCGCAATGCCACCGACAGCGTCTTCACCCATAGCCAGGACCAGCTCAAGCAGCTCGCCCGCGACGTGCTGGCGTTCGCCAGGGAGGTGGGCGGCACTGACGCCGCCGTCGAGATCAGCGAAGGCAGCGGCCTGGCGGTGACGGTCCGGCGCGGCAAGATCGAGACGATCGAGCAGAACAAGGACAAGGGCGTGGGCGTGACCGTCTACGTGGGCCAGAAGCGCGGCAACGCCAGCACGTCCGACTTCTCCCAGGCGTCCTTGCGCGCCACCGTGGAAGCGGCCTACAACATCGCGCGCTTCACGGCCGAAGACGATTGCGCCGGCCTGCCCGAGGCCGAGCTGCTGGAAATGAACCCGCGCGACCTGCAGCTGTGCTACCCCTGGCTGATCTCGACCGAGGACGCGGTGGCCCTGGCCCAGCGCGCCGAAGGCGCCGCATTTGCCGTCGATCCACGCGTGACCAACAGCGAAGGCGCCAGCGTGCACGCCCAGCAGTCGCAGTTCGTGGCCGCCAACTCGCGCGGCTTCATCGGCGGCTATCCGTTCTCGCGCCACACCCTGTCGGTGGCGCCGATCGCCGGCAAGGGCGCCAAAATGCAGCGCGACGACTGGTACAGCTCGGTGCGCGACGCCAACAAATTGGCCAAGCCCGAAGACATCGGCCGCTACGCCGCCGAGCGCGCGCTGGCGCGCCTGAATGCGCGCAAGCTCGACACCCGCACCTGCCCGGTGCTGTTCGAGGCGCCCCTGGCGGCTGGCCTCTTGGGTTCGTTCGTGCAGGCTACCTCGGGCGGGGCGCTGTATCGCAAGTCCAGCTTCCTGGTCGATTCGCTGGGCAAGGAGATCTTCCCCAAGCACATCGAGATCCTGGAAGACCCGCACGTGCCGGGCGCGGTCGGCTCGGCCCCGTTCGACGAGGAGGGCGTGCGCACCAGCCGGCGCCACGTGGTCAAGGATGGCGTGGTGCAGGGCTACTTCCTGTCCTCGTACTCGGCGCGCAAGCTGGGCATGCAGACCACCGGCAATGCGGGCGGCTCGCACAACCTGTCGCTCACGTCCAGGCTGACCAAGCGTGCCGACGACTTCGAAGGCATGCTGCGCAAGATGCACCGGGGCTTGCTGGTCACGGAACTGATGGGGCAGGGCACCAACTACGTCACCGGCGATTATTCGCGCGGCGCCTCCGGCTTCTGGGTCGAGAACGGCGTGATCCAGTATCCGGTCGAGGAAATCACCATCGCCGGCAACCTGCGCGAGATGTTCCTGCAGATGGTCGCCGTCGGCAACGATGTGCTCATCCGGGGCAACAAGCAGACCGGCTCGATCCTGATCGAAAACATGGTGGTGGCCGGAAGCTAAGTCGAACTGAGCGAAGGTCAGTAGCTTGGCAACAATGTTTTCGTTGCAACCTGAGCGTCACGCCAATACACTAGCTCTGCAACACGCGCGAGTGTTTTTCCCCCGTGACATCCACAACACCTCAGGAGACGAAAACAATGGAACGCCGTTCTTTTATCACGAAAGCGGCCGCCGGCGCTGCTGCGGGCGCCGTCGCGGCCCCGGCGCTGGCGCAGGGCCAGCCGACCATCAACTGGCGCCTGGCCAGCAGCTTTCCCAAGTCGCTCGACACCGTGTTCGGCGCATCCGAGATCCTCACCAAGCGCGTCTCCCAGCTCACCAACGGCAAGTTCAATATCCGCCCGTTCGCGGCCGGTGAAATCGTCCCGGGGCTGCAAGTGATGGACGCGGTGCAGGCCGGCACCGTCGAGATGGGCCACACCGCCTCGTACTACTACTTCGGCAAGGATTCCGCCTTCACTTTCGACTGCGCGGTGCCGTTCGGACTGACCTCGCGCCAGCATACCGCCTGGTTCGACCAGGGCGGCGGGCGCCAGTTGATGCGTGACTTCTTCAAGGGCTACGGCATCGTCAACTTCCTGGGCGGGAACTCGGGCACCCAGATGGGCGGCTGGTTCCGCAAGGAGATCAAGACGGTGGCCGACCTGAAGGGCACCAAGATGCGCGTCGGCGGCTTTGCCGGCAAGGTGCTCGAGCGCCTGGGCCTGGTGCCGCAGCAGCTGGCCGGCGGCGACATCTACCCGGCGCTGGAAAAAGGCACCATCGACGCGGCCGAGTGGATCGGGCCGTACGACGACGAGAAGCTGGGTTTCTTCAAGGTCGCGCCGTTCTACTACGCGCCGGGCTGGTGGGAAGCGGGCGCCAACTTCTCGTTCTACGTCAGCATCAAGGAATGGGAAAAGCTGCCCAAGGATTACCAGGCCGCGATCGAGGCGGCGTCCTACGAGGCGCACGTGTCGATGCAGGCTGAGTATGATGCTAAGAACCCGGCGGCGCTGGCGCGCCTGCTGAAGAACGGCGTCAAGCTGCGCACCTTCTCGAAGGACATCATGGACGGCTGCTACAAGGCTGCGCAGGACGTGATGAACGAGGAAGCGGCCAAGAATCCCAAGTTCAAGACCATTTACGAACCGTGGAAGAGGTTCCGCAACGACCAGAACATGTGGGCCTCGGTGGCGGAAGCGGCCATGCAGGACTACCTGATCAAGGCCGGGCGTAAGTAAGCCGCGTACCCAAAATAAGGAAAGGCGAAGTGTATGTCGGATGGGTTGGGTGGTTCGTGCGGATACGTACGCAATGTCGAGGAGCAGGTGCTGTCGGATGACTGGTACACGCTCAAGAAGCTCAGCTTCGAGTTCAAGCGCCGCAATGGGCAATGGCAGAAGCAGACCCGAGAGGTCTACGACCGCGGCAACGGCGCCACCATTTTGCTGCATGACCCGTCCCGCCGCACCGTGCTCCTGACGCGCCAGTTCCGCATGCCGGCCTTCCTGAACGGCGACTCCGGCTACGTGATCGAGACGGCGGCCGGCATGCTGGACGACGCGAGCCCGGAGGAGCGCATCCGCGCCGAGGTGGAGGAAGAAACCGGCTACCAGGTCAGCGCCGTGACGAAGGTGTTCGACCTGTTCATGAGTCCTGGCGCCGTGACCGAGCGCGTGCACTTCTTCACCGGCGTCTACCAGCCCGGCCAGCGCACCGGCGCCGGCGGCGGGCTGGAGGAAGAGGGCGAGGATATCGAAGTGCTGGAGCTGTCCTACGAGGACGCGCTGGCCAAGGTGGCCAGCGGCGAGATCAGGGATGGGAAGACGGTCCTGCTGCTACAGTACCTGCAGTTGAAGCTGATGTAGTGGCTGTGTGTTAGCCCATCCTTCCGCTGCCCGCTCCCACCCACACTCTTAAAACCGTCGTCCTGGCGAAGGCCAGGACCCATAGCGCGCCCGAGTAGAGACGCAGTGTGTCTTATTCGAAGGCGCTCTGGATCCTGGCCTTCGCCAGGATGACGTCAAATGATTTATCCAGTCTTCTGCATACAGAATTCTGCATAGTTCCGTGCCGAAGCGAGAAGCGCGATAGCCGACGACTTTATTCAGGACAGCAGTGTGCCAAGGCCGGGAATGACGGATCTACGGCTGACTCATCAACGATGGCCGCAGCTTGTCACCCCAGCGCCCGCAGCGACTGCAGCACCGGTTGCAGCACCGCCGCACCCAGCTTCGCGCTGCGCGCCCCATCCCAGCCGGTCACCGGATCGGGATCGTTGGCATTGTCCTTGAACGGCAACTCCAGCGTCAGCGACAGGCACCCGAACGCATGGGTGATGTGCGGCGATCCCATGGTCAGGGTCTCGTCGGTGTAGGACGGGGCGCCATAGCCATGCACGTCCTGGAAGTCCGGGCTGGCGATCTTGAAGGCGTCCGAGAACGCCTGTTCCTGCGCGCGCTGGGCCTCGGTGAACGTCGGCAGCGCGCCGCTGCCGGCCACGAACACGTAGGGCAAGCCTTCATCCCCATGCACGTCGAGGAACAGGTCGCAGCCGGTTTCCTGCATCTTCTGCTTGACCAGGAAGACCTCGGGACTCCTCTCCATGGTCGGGTTGAGCCACTCGCGGTTCAGGTTCGCGCCGGCCGCGTTGGTGCGCAGGTTGCCGCGCACCGCGCCGTCCGGGTTCATGTTGGGCACCACGTACAGCACCGCATCTTTCAACAGCTGGCGTCCGAACGGATCGGCGGGATCGAGCAGCGCGTCCAGCATGCCTTCCACGAACCACTCGGCCATCGTCTCGCCCGGATGCTGGCGTGCGATCACCCATACCTTGGGTTTCGCGGCCGGGTCGCCGATCACCAGCGCGTTGAGGTCACGCCCATCGACCGTGTTGCCAAGGTCGATCATGCGCACGTGCTCGGACAGCTGCGCGCGCGCCAAGAGCTCCAGGTGGCGCTCCCACGAATACGGCTCGAAGTAGGCGTAGTAGACGCTGTCCATTTCCGGCGTATGCGAGATGGTGAGCACCTGGCCGTCGTAGGACGTGGGCACGCGGAACCAGCTCACGCGGTCGTAGCTGGCCATGGCCTGGTAGCCTTCCCAGCCGGCCGGATAGGCGCTCTGGCCGGCGTTCAACAGGCGCAGGGTGCAGGCTTGTCCCTGCGCGCCCTGCAGGCGGAAATAGAACCACTGGATGATGTCCGCATGCGAGTCCTTGCGGATGTTCAGGTCGATGGCATCGGCGCGGGTAGCGCTGACGATCTCGATCGCGCCAGCGTCGAACTGGCTGCTGATTTTGATTGACATTGTGTGTCCTTTTTTTGGGGTGGTAGCCGGGCCGCCATGATACCGCGCGGGTCCTCGCGTGGGCTACCGTGGGCTACAATCTTGGTCCGACTGTCACCGCAGGTGAAACCATGCAGCGCCGTTCCTTCCTGACCCGATCCGCGCTGGGCGCCAGCGCCGCTGCCATCGCCAGCCCGGCCGTGGCCGAGACCCAGCCCACGGTAAGCTGGCGCCTGGCGTCGAGCTTTCCCAAGTCGCTCGACACCATCTACGGCTGCGGCGAGCAGTTCACGCGCCGCGTGGCCCAGCTCACGGGCGGCAAGTTCCTCATCCGCCAGTTCGCCAGCGGCGAGATCGTGCCCGGCCTGCAGGTGCTCGACGCGGTGCAGGCAGGCACCGTCGAAATCGGCCATACGCCCACCTACTACTACTTCGGCAAGGACGCGGCCTTCGCATTCGATTGCGCGGTGCCGTTCGGCCTGACCTCGCGCCAGCAGACCGCGTGGTTCGACCAGGGCGGCGGGCGCGCGCTGCTGCGCGAGTTCTACCGCAATTACGGCGTGGTCAACTTCATGGGCGGGAACACCGGCACGCAAATGGGCGGCTGGTACCGCAAGGAAGTGCACACGCTGGCCGACATCCGTGGCCTGAAGATCCGCATCGCCGGCCTTGCCGGCAAGGTGATGGAGCGCATGGGCGCGGTGCCGCAGCAGATTCCGGGATCGGACGTGTATGCGGCGCTGGAAAAAGGCACCATCGACGCAGCCGAGTGGGTGGGGCCGTACGACGACGAGAAGCTGGGCTTCGTGCGCGTGGCGCCGCACTACTATTCGCCGGGCTGGTGGGAGACCGGACCGCAACTGTCGTTTTTAGTTAACCAAAAGGAGTGGGATAAACTTCCTAAACAATTCCAGGCGGCGGTGGAGGCGGCCAGCTACGAATGCCACGTGTCGATGCAGGCCGGCTATGACGCGCGCAACCCGCAAGCGCTGGCGCGCCTGCTCAAGAATGGCGCCAAACTGCACACCTTCTCGAAGCAAATCCTCGACGAAGCCTACAAGATCTCGACACAGGTGATGGAGGAAGAGGCCTCCAAAAACCCGCGCTTCAACAAGATTTACCAGCCTTGGAAACGTTTTAAGAACGACCAGAACATGTGGGCATCGGTAGCGGAAGCCACCATGCAGAACTACTTGATAAACGTTGGCAAGAGGTAAGAAATAGCGTACCTTTGCGTTAGATCAAATAGCAGTTTGATGTAAACATTACCTTGTGGGATTAGCTGGCCCCACAGGTATGGAGGAGAAACCCCATGACGGACATCTGTTTTTCATTCGCCGAAGTAACCACGATCAACCGCAGCGGTTTCTGGGTGCAGTGGGGCGAAGAGGAGCTGTACCTGTCCTTCGCCGAATTCCCCTGGTTCGAGAACGCCACCGTGCGCCAGATCTGCACCGTCAAGTGCGCCACCTCCAACCGCCTGTACTGGCCCGAGCTCGATCTCGACCTGCCGCTGGACGCCATCCGCTATCCAATGGCCTTCTCGCACAACGGCCTCAGCTACGACTGCTGATCTTCACGCCACGCTTCACTCCAGCCCGCCGAAGCGCAGATAAAACGCTGCGTCTGCCGGCGGCGCTTCCGGGTCTTCCCGCCTGAGCACCTCCATCACGAATGCTTCCGCCGGCGCCTGCCAGTGCTGGTAGAGCGTGCGCGCCAGCGCGTACGCCTGCGCGCCCGGCCAGCCTTCCGGCAGGAGCGCCAACGGCAGCATGGGGTCGTGCAACTGCACGCGCCGATACGCATGGATCAGCAGCGTGCGCGCGGCAAACGCCTCCTGCGCGGACGTGGGCGCCGCCTCCAGCAGCGGGCGGAAGGCCGCGCAGAAGGCGCGGTAGTGCTCGGCCACGGGGCGCGTGTCCCAGCAGGCCGCGGCCAGCTCGCGCAGCGGCCGTGCGGCCACGCCGGGCAGGTCGGCGGCGCGGCAGCAGAACAACTGTTCCGCCATGCCGGGGCGCGCCAGCAGTTCGTCCAACACACCCTCCTGCGGGGCCGGGTGGGCAAAGACTCCTGGCGCCACTTGTCCGAAGCCTTCCCACAGCAGTTCCTTGCGCAGGGCCTGGCGTTCGCCGTTTTCGCCGTGGGGGGCCAGCAGGAGCAGCGTCCAGCCGCCGTCCCACGGGCGTTCCAGGGCCGCGTAGATGCGCCGGTTGGCGCGCTCGAAGCGGCTGGTGGCCTCCGGCTCGATGGCATAGGCGCTGCGGCGCCCGTCGCGCGAAGCCACCAGCCAGCCTTCCTGCACCAGCCGGAACACGCTGGTGCGCAGCAGGCGGTCGTTCACGCCGAAGGGCGCCATCAGTTCGATCAGGCTGCCCAGCCAGGCCCTGCCGCCGTGCGCGGCAATGGTGTCGCCGAACACCGTCATCACCAGCGACTTGGCGCGCGGCGGCTCGGTCTGCAGGAAGCGGGTGATCCAGTCGGCAAGGGGCATCGAAAACGGTTCCGGATTGTCAGAATGCATGAGTGTACCGCGCCATTGAGGGCGAATAACACGATACAGAAATTCGGTAGACACGCGAAATTGCGTATCGTATTATCCGTCCAACAGCACAGGAGACGGCAATGTATGCGCAACTGGTCGAGACAGGCGTAAGCAAGTTGCAGACGGACGAGGCCATGAGCGAGCAGGAACGCGCGTTCCAGGCCCGCATCGACGCCGGCGTGCGCATCGAGCCGAAGGACTGGATGCCGGAGGCCTACCGCAAGACGCTGATCCGGCAGATCTCCCAGCACGCGCACTCGGAAATCGTCGGCCAGCTGCCCGAGGGGAACTGGCTCACGCGCGCGCCCACGCTCGAGCGCAAGGCGATCCTGCTGGCCAAGGTGCAGGACGAGGCCGGCCATGGCCTGTACCTGTACGGCGCTGCCGAAACCCTGGGCGTCTCGCGCGACGAGATGATCGACGCCCTCCATGCCGGCAAGGCCAAGTATTCCAGCATCTTCAACTACCCGACCCTGAGCTGGGCCGACATGGGCGCGATCGGCTGGCTGGTCGATGGCTCGGCCATCATCAACCAGATTCCCCTGTGCCGCTGCTCGTACGGGCCGTACGCGCGCGCCATGATCCGCGTCTGCAAGGAGGAATCCTTCCACGCGCGCCAGGGCTACGACATCATGCTGCGCCTGGCAAAAGGCACGCCGGAACAGCGCGCCATGGCGCAGGATGCGCTCAATCGCTGGTGGTGGCCGGCGTTGATGATGTTCGGCCCGCCGGACGCGGAATCGGTCAACAGCGCCCAGTCGGCGCGCTGGCGCATCAAGCTGTTCTCCAACGACGAGCTGCGCCAGCGCATGGTGGACCAGACCGTGCCGCAGGCCGAGTACCTTGGCCTGTCCATCCCCGACCCGGACCTGCGCTTCAATGCCGAGACGGGCCACTACGAATTCGGCGCATTGGACTGGGACGAGTTCCACGCCGTCCTGAAGGGCAACGGCCCATGCAACCGCGAGCGCCTGGCCACGCGCGTGCAAGCCTGGGAGGAGGGCGCGTGGTTCCGCGATGCGCTGGGCGCCTATGCTGACAAACACGCTGGCAAACACGCAGGAGCCCCATCATGAGTCGGGAGTGGCCATTGTGGGAAGTCTTCATCCGCAGCCAGCACGGCCTGGCGCACAAGCACGTGGGCAGCCTGCACGCGGCCGATGCCGAAATGGCGGTCAACAATGCGCGCGACGTCTACACCCGCCGCAACGAGGGCGTCTCGATCTGGGTGGTGCGCGCGGCCGACATCACGGCCAGCAGCCCGCAGGACAAGGAAGCCCTGTTCGAGCCGGCCAACAGCAAGGTGTACCGCCACCCGACCTTCTTCCCGATGCCGGAAGAAGTGAAGAACCTGTAGGAGCGTGAACGCGATGAACGCCTCCCTCCAGGTCGAATGGCTGCTGCGCCAGGGCGACAACACCCTGATCCTGGCCCAGCAGCTGTGCAAACTGTGCGGCAAGGGCCCGGCGCTGGAAGAAGACATGGCGCTGGCCAACGTCGCGCTCGACCTGCTGGGGCAAACCCGCATGTGGCTGAGCCTTGCGGCCGAACTGGAAGGACAGGGCCGCAGCGAAGACCACCTGGCCTTCCTGCGCGACGCGCACCAGATGCGCAACTGCCTGCTGGTCGAGCAGCCCAACGGGAACTATGCCGACACCCTGATGCGCCAGTTCTTCTTCGACGCCTGGCACGCCCACCTGCTGCGCGCTTTGCTGGACTCCAGCGACGCGCGCGTTGCCGCCATCGCCGCCAAGGCCTTGAAGGAAGCGACCTATCACCTGCGCCGCAGCAGCGACCTGATCGTGCGCCTGGGCGACGGCACCGCCATCAGCCACGCCAAGGTCCAGCAGGCCGCCGACCAGTTGTGGCCCTACACGGGCGAATTCTTCATGGAGGACGCGCTGGACGCGGCCATGATGGAAGCGCGCATCGCGCCCGGCCCCGCGTCGCTGCGCGCCCCCTTCCTCGACTACGTGCGCGAAGTGTTCGAGGAAGCCACGCTGGCCATGCCGCCGCTGGATGCCTGGATGCAGCGGGGCGGCAAGCAGGGCCGGCACACGGAGCACCTCGGCTACATCCTGGCCGAGATGCAGTTCCTTCAGCGCAGCTATCCGGGGGCGCAATGGTGAACATCGACCAGGTCCTGCAATGGCTGGGGGAAGTGCAGGACCCTGAAATCCCCGTGATCTCGATTGTCGACCTGGGCGTGGTGCGGGAAGTGGCCTGGGCCGGCAGCGCTTGCGAAGTCACGCTCACGCCCACCTATTCCGGCTGCCCGGCCATGAACGCGATCGCCCAGGCCGTGCGCGACAAGCTGCACGCGCATGGCGTCGACGAGGTGCGCATCGTCAGCAAGCTCGCCCCGGCCTGGAGCACCGACTGGATCAGCGATAGCGGCAAGGCCGCGCTGAAGGAATACGGCATCGCGCCGCCGGCCGGCAAGGCGGCCGACACCCAAGGCTTCAAGCGCGGCGTGCCGGTGGCGCTGCACGTGCCTTGTCCGCACTGTGGCGCGCGCCGCACGCAGCTGGTCAGCCAGTTCGGCTCCACGCCCTGCAAGGCCCTGTACCAATGCCTGGAATGCCGCGAGCCCTTCGATTACTTCAAGTGTCATTGAGGCGCCGCCATGACGCTCTTTACTCCCCTGAAGGTGGCGCAGGTGCAGCAGCAGACGCGCGACACCATCGCCGTCACCTTCGCCGTGCCGCCTGAACTCAAGTCCACGTTCGCCTACCAGCATGGCCAGCACCTGACCCTGCGCGCCTTCATCGACGGCGAGGAAGTGCGGCGCTCGTACTCGATCTGCTCGGCGGTGCAGGACGGCGCCCTGCGCGTGGCCATCAAGCGCACCCCGGGCGGGCTGTTCTCCAACTGGGCGCTGGAACATATCCAGCCGGGGCGCGAGATCGAGGTGATGGCGCCCGCCGGCCATTTCAACGTGGCCCTGGCCGCGCACCAGCGCCGCCACTACCTGGCCGTGGCCGCCGGCAGCGGCATCACGCCCATCCTGTCGATCATCAAGACCACCTTGATCGCCGAGCCGGCCAGCCGCTTCACGCTCATCTACGGCAACCGCGCCACCTCGTCGGTGATCTTCCGCGACGAGCTGGCCGACCTGAAGGACCAGTACATGGAGCGCTTCACGCTGGCCTACGTGATGAGCCGCGAAGCGCAGGACATTGAACTGTTCAACGGGCGCATCACGCGCGAGAAGTGCCAGCAGCTGTTTCGCCACTGGGTGCGCATCGCCGACATCGACGTGGCCTTCCTCTGCGGGCCGGGCGACATGATCGACGCCGTCAGCGCCGCGCTGAAGGAGGCCGGCATGCCGGCAGGCGACATCCATGCCGAACTGTTCGCCGCCGCCCCCGCGCCCGACGCGCAACGCACCCGCCGCTTGCAGCGCGGGCTCGAGCACGCGCACGCGCAGCAGGCGCATGTCACCCTCGTCATGGACGGCAATCGCACCAGCTTCGACATGGAGCGCGAGCGCGAATCCATCCTCGACGCCGGCCTGCGCGCGGGCCTGGACATGCGCTACTCCTGCAAGGCCGGCGTGTGCTCCACCTGCCGCTGCAAACTCATCGAAGGCAAGGTGGAGATGGACGCCACCTACGCGCTGGAAGACTATGAAATCGCGCGCGGCTTCATTCTCAGCTGCCAGAGCTTTCCCCTGACCGACACGGTGGTGGTCGATTTCGACCAGGCCGACTGACCCGACGGACTCCACTCACCCATCATGCGCTACCAGACTATCCTCTTCTCGCTGGAAAACGGCATCGCCACCCTGACCCTCAACCGGCCGGACAAGCTCAACAGCTTCACCCAGGCCAT
>JBKHWY010000009.1:20282-20545 GCA_046566285.1 Gammaproteobacteria bacterium
AGATCCGCGACGCCCTCGCGCAAGTCCAGCTTGAGGCCGGCGCGCGCGTGCTCCTGATCACCGGCGCCGGGCGCGGGTTCTGCGCCGGGCAGGACCTGTCCGACCGCGCCGTCGAATCGGGGGAGGCGCCGCCCGACCTGGGCGCATCGGTCGAAGCGAACTACATGCCGCTGGTGCTGACGTTGCGCGCGTTGCCGATTCCCGTCATCTGCGCCGTGAACGGCGTGGCGGCGGGCGCGGGGGCTAATCTCGCGCTGGCCTGC
>JBKHWY010000010.1:0-20541 GCA_046566285.1 Gammaproteobacteria bacterium
GCCAGGCGCCGATTGAACTGCTGGTGCGCAAGGGCCCGGTGTTTCGCACCGTGGCGCTGGACTACCACGGCGGCTTGCGCTACCCGCGCCTGGAACGCATCACCGGCACGCCCGACCGGCTCGAGGCGATTTTCAAGCCGCTGAAGTAGGCAGGGCCAGGCGAAGCGACGTCCGCTGCGCGCACGGCACATCGGACGGGACCGGCGGCGCGCGGCCGATGGTGCTATGCTGGTTCCATGACTACCGATAACGACATTCAACTGAGCGGGCCGTTCAAGGCCAGTGACAGCGGCGGCCGGTCCCACGAGGTCAAGGGCATCCGCATCTTCGACGAAGGCTACGGAATCATCGACGTCTACGTCGACTTCGCCGCGCCCATCGAGCCGGGCCTGTACAAGGACAAGACCCTGGTGGGCAACATCATCGACCGCCTGCGCGCGCTCGGCTATGTGGGCCCGAATTTCTCGCACAGCGATCCGGGTCTGCAGGACCGTAAATTGATCGTGCTGGAGGCGCCGGAAGAGTTCAGCAAGTTTGCCAAGCTGAAGGGCTGGCGCAACCTGGCGGAAGAGTTCGACGACGAGTAGGCTGCGGGGAGGCTGGCAGGGCTGCGAACGCGCGGACGAGGGCAACGTTGTTGCCGATGCACTGCCATCGCGGGTCGAATGGGGCGGGTTGTCCATTGTTTTGCGCTCGTTAGTGTTTTGTCTGCAACAATTTTGGTCAAAAATGTTTTCTAAATGAAAATTTTCCTAGCGTAATGACGGACAAAATGCAATAATTGCAAAGTTCTTCATTACACATCAGGGAATCATGCGGAAAATCGCGTTAGCGACGGCTTGCCTCCTGTGCACGCTCCCAGCGTTCGCAGAAGTCGTCACTTTTGAATACACCGGCGTTTTCAACACCATTCGCGAAGAGGCTACCCCGCGTAGCCGCCGGGTGGCCGAGAGTGCGATTGTGCCGGGTTCGATCCGGGTCGGTGACAGTTTCCATGGCCGCTTTTCCTATGAAACGTCGGTCACGCTGACGCCGTGGGTAGAGAACCCGCAGTGGGCCAGCTTTTATAACGATTTCTCGAATCCGATTCCAGCGCCAGCGACGACGTTCGTTGTCGATAAATCGGGCACGACGATTGTTTCCAGTATCGCAGCGCCGTCCCTGACGGCCTACGACAATTCGAACAACCGTGACTTTGTCGTCGATCCGATCTTCAAGTACGTGCCGAATGGATATGGCTCGGTCTCGTTCGACTTCTTCGATGACACGGGCGCCCTCCTGCCGGCGCTGGCGGCCCCCACCAGCTTGGACCTGGATGCGCTCTACAGCGCCGATGCACGCCTGGTCTGGAGCAGCGGTGGCAAGACCGTGTTCGCCGAGGGCATGCTGACCTCGTTGACCAAAGTGTCGCCGGTACCGGAGCCTGCCTCGTACATCCTGCTGTTCGTGGGTCTGGCGATCGTGGCTGGCGGGGCCTCGCGCAGCAATCGCAACCGCATCGACTCCGAGTAACACCACCACCACCACCATCACCATCACCGTCAACAGCCTGGCTGTTGACGCGTCGCCTCTTGCCGGGCCAGCGAACTTGCTGGCCCTGCCCCCCCTAGCCGAACAAGCCATGCAGGAACCAGCGCGGTTCCATGTCGTTGTCTTCTCCGACAATCCGTTCACGGTACACCCAGTAGTGCGCATGGTCCGTTCCTTCGGCAATGAAGTAATCCCGCGTTTGCGACTTGTTCCACCACCCTGCTTCGATGCGCTCGGGATTGGACGCCATCTTCAGGGGCGAGCCGTAGAACGGCCGATGGTTGCGTATCAGTAGGGCGATCGGCTTGGCCAGCATCCACACCGGGCGCGGCAGGCTGAGCACATCGACCGGCATCTGGGCTTGCAGCACGGCCGCGCGGATCTTCTTTTGCACCGGCACCCACACATTGGCCAGCTCGGGCCGGTAATCGGCCTGCGGCGCAGCCTGCAGCACGTTTTCCGGCCCCAGCCTGGCGGCCAGCAGCTCGAACATGCGCGCCTGGTCCTCGTCGCTGCCGCCGGGTTCGGGAAACAGGCAGTCGCTGGGCGGCGCCATGGCCTGCACCTGCGGCGCTTCCAGCACCAGGCCGATCACCGCCGCTTCCAGCTCGAGCTTTCCCAGGCGTTCCTTCAGCAGCCTGACCAGGTGCTCGTCGCGCCAGGTCGGCTCGGCCAGGATCACGTCGATGACCGTGGGGGCGCGCGCCACCTTGCCGCGTTCGTGCTCGAGCTGCAGCAGCACCCGCTCGACGGCCAGCTGGCGCGCGCACAACCAGCCGGTCATCTGCAGCAGCAGGCGGTGGGCGCCGTACAGCAAGGCGTCGGCATGCTCGATCCGGTCGAACAGTTCCATCTTCGCGCGGAAGGTCTCGGGCGCCTCGATCCAGTCGAACAGTTCGGGGGTCATGCCATAGGCGGCATCGAGCATGTCCAGCAAGGCGCGCCCGCAGCGGCGCTGCAGTCCGGCGCGCGGCAGGCGCCGCATGTCGCCCAGGCTCAGGCAACCGATGCCTTCGAACCAGGCGGAAAACGGCCGGGCCGGCGGCAGCAGCGCGCTGGGCAGGCGGTCGGCGCGCCGCACCAGCGAGGGCATCTTGATGCAGCGCCCGGCCCCATGACGCGCCAGCAGCCAGGCGCCGCGCGCCGTGGGGGCGCTGCCGAGCAGCGCCGTGAAGCCCATCTCGCGCAGGTTGGTGCGGATGCGCCGGCACAGCGCGCGGATGCCGCCGAACAGGCGCAGGCTGGCGCCCACATCCATCAGCAGCGTGGCTTCCTCCCCCTGGGTGACCAGCGGGGTGTACTGCAGCAGGGCCATGGCCACGTTGTGCAGGGCCTCGGCCTCGCGCTCGAGCGCGCGCTCGTGCACGCGCACCTCGGGCAGCAGCATGAAGGCGCCGCCACGGCGCATGCCGGGCCGGATGCCGGCCGCGCGGGCCGCCGGTGAGACCACCAGCACCCGTTCATGCTCGAGCACGACACTGGCAGCGTCAAGCGACCAGTTCGGGCAGAACACTTCGAGCGGGAGCTGGGGCAGGCTGAGGCCGATCCAGAGTCGCATGGCGCTGCAATAAAGAAGGGGTGAGTGGAAGGAACAGCGGCGCCTCGCGCTGCGGTCCACGGCGTTTGACGAAGCCCAGGTCGATGCCGCCGGGTGCGGGCCGCACGCTCAGGCGTAAAGGCGATGGCGAGGCATCCTGGGCCGCGGCAAGCGGACGCATCATGAAGAACAGGGTTTCGCCGTTCTGGGCCGCCAGGTGCAGCCGGCGCAGGCTCTCCCCGCGCGCATGGGCGGCCCAGAACAGCAAGGCGCCGCAACTGCCGCTGCGCAGGATTTGCTCGGCCGCCCACAAGGCATCGGTGGCGCGGCTGCTGCGCACCCACACCAGTTGCGAGGGCGCCAGCCCGAGCGCCGCCAGCGCCAGCGCCTGCGGGGCATGGGGCGGCTGCAGCAGGACGATGCGGCGGCGCGCCACCTGAGCCAGCGCGGGTTGCAGCAGGCGCAGCTCGCCCACGCCGGCTTGCTGGAGCAGTAATTCGTTGAGGGTGCCGGTTGGCCAGCCGCCGCCGGGCAGCTGGCTGGACAGGATGCGATGACCGGTATCGATGCAGCGTGCGGTGGAATGCGCCAGTTGCGAGGCGCGCCACAGCGAGGGATGCAACGCTTCCGGTGATATTGTTGAGTCAAGGCAAGCCATGATGGAATCCGAAAACTACTGTATAAACGTACAGTACATTTTGGATCTCATTTTGGCAAGGTCAATCTGACAATTTCAACCGTGCGGGGTGGGCGTGCTGCTGTGTTATGAGCTGGCACAAACGTGCGCGCTTCAATGCGTCATTCAGGCGCTACGTCGATGCAGCTTGAAGAAAGCCAGCATCATTTTACTGGCGTCAGGACCGGCGCCAGAATTGAACGAGAGCTGCGGATCGCCGCCGCTCCACGCATGTTTCAATTCAGCAACACGGACCACCCGCAGCAGGGGCGACTCGTCCACCACCACGTCGCGGATCACGTGCGGATGGCAGCGCGCATTCCCGGGATGCTGCGTGACCTCGACCCGGCTTCCCCGCGTCATTTGATTGAGGGTCATGACCTGCCGCTCCAGCTGGTCCTGGTTGGCCGGATGCACCACGGTATCCTCGGCGCCCTGGATCAGGATGGTGGGCATGGGCGGCACGGGTGGCATGGGCGCCCGCCGCGCCCGCATCTCGGCGATGGCACGCTCGCCCAGCGCGCTGGCGCCATGCCGCATTACCGCCAGCGCGCCGATGGTGCTGTGCCCGGCGCCGAACAGCGGCCCCGAGTGCAATCCCACGGCCGCAAACAGGTGCGGAAAATTGAGCGCAAGGATATGCGCCATGCCCGCCCCGGCCGACAGGCCGGCCAGATACACCCGGGCGCGGTCGAGCGGATAGCTGTCCAGCATTTTGTGCACGAGAGCGGTGATGGCGGCGGCTTCACCGCCTCCTTGCTGGGTGGCGCGCTCGTACCAGTGCCAGCAGCGGTGCGGATGATGGGCCATCGATTGCTGGGGATACAGCACCGCGCAGCCGGCCTTGTCGGCATGCTGGTTCATCCGCGTACCCTGCGCAAACAAGGTCGCGCTCTGGTCGCAGCCGTGCAGCATCACCACCAGCGGCCAGCCCTGGCGTCCCGGCGGGCGGTCCGGCAAGTACAGCCAGTAGCTCATGCGCGCGCTCTGGCCCGCTTCCGGCTGCCACAGATGGGCGCCGGTCAGCCACTTGCCGGGCGCCGCACCCGGCCGCTCGAGAGGCTGGCGGCGCACGGTTGCGACCTCGGGCGGCCGCGCCAGGGCGAATGGCGCGGCCAGCAAGGAAACCGGAGAAGCAGGCGTCGTCTTGCGCTGGGTGGCGGGACGGGACTTGGGTGGGGACGCGCCGGCCGGGCTGGAGGATGCGGCCTTGAGCTTGGGAGGCTTGGGAGGCTTGGGTGGCTTGGGTGGCTTGGGTGGTTTCGGCGGGGTCAGCAGCGCTTGCAGCGCGCGGGCATTGGCACGCTGCTGTTTTTTCCCGGCGCGCATCAGGCTGCGCAGCCAGGGATTGCTCGACTTTACCATCGCAGCCTGATCGGCCGCCCTGACAGGCGCGCCAGCAGGAATGCCGCAAACGAGCGGGTGGGAATGCGTTTGCCGAGCGGGCCGGCGCTGTTGCAACGGGACGAAATGAACATCGGGTCAAGCCTCCTTGTGTTTTAGGAAGAATAGCTTTTCAACAATTTCTTCTCTGTGCGCTAGCGCGCATAAGTCCGCCAGCCCCACCATGAACGGTAAAAAACCCACGCAAAAACAGCCTTCGCACGATTGATTCAGATCAAACGGATTGGTTCCTCCCGTCCTAGGCTTGAGTCATGCAAGCGGCATAAAGCCGCGCAATCCACGCAGATGACAGGAGAAATCATGACTTACCTCGACCGTGACAAATATGGGATGTACCGCGACGACAGCAGCAGCGCCGGTCCGGGTCCGGCCCTGATGGGGGCCGACACCCTGCTCGGCGACAGCGTCGTCAACAGCCAGGAAGAGAGCCTGGGAGACATCAAGGAAATCATGCTCGACATGCGCACTGGCCAGGTGGCCTATGCCGTGCTGTCTTTCGGCGGTTTCCTCGGCATGGGCGAAAAACTGTTCGCCGTGCCTTGGCAAGCCCTGCACCTGGACACGCACAACAAGCGCTTCGTGCTGGACGTGGAGAAGGAACGCCTGAAAAACGCCCCCGGGTTCGATCCGAACGCATGGCCCGACATGAGCGATATCGGCTGGTCCGACCAGGTGCACGCGTTTTACGGCACTTCGCCCATGGGAGGCGGCAGCCTGGGCAACATCCCACCCGTGCAGGGAGCCGGCATGAGCGCAGGGTTGTAGCGCACAAGCGGCGCCCCGATCCGGCCGCGCGCCCGGCTTTGCCCGACCCGTCGCGGGTCAGGTGAAGCCTAGCGCTGCATCGCTTCCCAGACCTTCTGCAAGCGCTTGCCGGAGATGGGCATGGGCGTGCGCAATTCCTGCGCAAACAGCGACACCCGCAGCTCTTCCAGCATCCAGCGGAACTCGACCATTTTCGGGTCGGTGTTCTTGCTGGCCATGCGGTCCTTCGCGGCGCGCATGAAGTGGCTGGCCGATTGGGTCCACTCGGCCATCAGCTTGGCGTCGCGGGCCGGGTCGCCGCGCATCTTTTCGAGGCGCACGTTGATCGCCTTGAGGTAGCGCGGGAAGTGGGACAGCTGGGCGTACTCGTTGTCGGCGATAAAACGCTTGTGCACCAGGCCCTGGAGCTGGGTCTGGATATCGGCCGCCACCTGCTGGTTGAGGCCTTGCAGCTTTTTCGGCAGGCCATGGAATTCCGTCAGGATCTGCGAGACCAGGCGGGCGATTTCATTGACCAGCAAGCCCAGGCGCGACTTGCCCTCGTCCTTGCGCTTGTTGAACGATGCGGCGTCCGTAGGCAGCGGATCCTGCAGGCAGGCGATGTCGATGGCCTTGTGGATGATCTGGTCCCGCAAGTCTTCCTGGGACCCGAGCGACATGAACTGCATGCCCATTTGCTGGAGGTTCGGAATATTCTTTTCGATGAACTTGAGCTGTTCGCGGAACTGCAGGGCAAACAGGCGGCGTAAACCAATCCGGTGCGTGCGCGCGGCCACGGTCGGGTCGTCGAACACTTCCAGGTCGCAGTGCGTCCCCTTGTCGACCAGGGCCGGGAAGCCGATCAGGGTCAGCTTGCCTTGCACGATTTCCAGGATTTCGGGCAGCTCGCCGAAGGTCCAGGACGTCAGGCCGCTATAGGCGCTACTGGCGCTGTTGGCCGCTGGGCCTGCTCCGTGCGCCTGGGCGCCGGCCGCACCTGTGGTGCCCGTGCCAGCAGCGGCGCCAACGCCTTTTGCGCCGCCGCCTTTGCCGCTGGCGTTGGCCGGTGTTTTGCCGCTGGTCGAGATGCCGCCGCGCGCAGCGTTCGCTGCGCCGCCCGGTGCTGCATTGGCTGCATTGGCTGCATTGGCTGCATTGGCTTCATTGCCTGCACCGCCGGGCGCTCCGCTCTTTGCTCCACCCGCCGCTCCCTTCGCTACTCCACTTGCCAGACCGCTTGACGCGCTGCTGGTTGCAGCGCCCGCCTCGGCCATGCGCTGGAAGCTCTGGCGCGCCTGTCCACCAAATTCGGCTTGCAGGCTGGCGAGATTGCGGCCCATGTCGAGCTGGCGGCCATGCTCGTCGATGACCTTGAAGTTCATGAAATGGTGCGCCGGCAGCGTTTCGAGCTTGAAGTCGGTCGTCATCACCTGCACGCCGGTCTGGGCGCGGATGTCGGCAATAAGGGTGTCGATCAGGTCGCCGCGTCCGAAGGTGCCGGCCGCATCGATGCGCTCGCAGAAGCGCGCCGCATAGTCCGGCAGCGGCACGCAGTGACGGCGCAACTTCTGCGGCAGCGACTTGAGCAGCAGGTGCACTTTTTCCTTCAACATGCCGGGCACCAGCCAGTCGGCGCGCTCGCGCGGCAACTGGTTGAGGGCAAACAGGGGCACGGCCAGGGTCACGCCATCGCGCACGCTGCCCGGCTCGAAGTGGTAGGTGAGCTGCATCTCGATGCTGGTGACGATCAGGGACTTGGGGAACAGTTCGGTCGTCACGCCGGCCGCTTCGTGGCGCATCAATTCTTCACGGTTCAGGAACAGCAGCTTCGGTTCCTTCTGCGTCGCATCCTTGTGCCACTTTTCAAAGCCGGCGCCGTTGACGATGTGCGAGGGGATGAGCTTGTCGTAGAACGCGGCAATCAGATGATCGTCCACCAGCACGTCCAGGCGGCGCGACTTGTGCTCGAGGTTTTCGATTTCCTTGATCAGCTTGTGGTTGTGCGCGAAGAACGGCGCACGGGTGTCGTAGTCGCCCGCCACCAGCGCGTCGCGGATGAAAATCTGGCGCGCTTCGTCCGGGTTCAGCTGACCGTAATTGATGCGGCGCTGGCTGTAGATGACGATGCCGTACAAGGTGGCCCGTTCGGAGGCCGTCACCTGGGCGCTGCGCTTTTCCCAGCGCGGCTCGCCCCAGGATTTTTTCAGCAGGTGGCGGCCCACGCGCTCCACCCATTCCGGCTGGATCTGCGCCACGCAGCGGGCGTACAGGCGGGTGGTCTCGACCAGTTCGGCCGCCATGATCCACTTGCCCGGCTTTTTCAGCAGCGAGGAACCCGGCCATACGTGGAACTTGATGCCGCGCGCGCCCAGGTAGCCGGCGCCCGGCTCGTCATCGGACTTGAAGCCGATGTTCCCCAACAGGCCGGTGAGCAGGGCCGTGTGCAGGTTTTCGTAGGTGGCCGGCGCTTCGTTCAGGCGCCAGCCGTGTTCCTTGACGATGGTCAGCAGTTGCGAGTGAACGTCGCGCCATTCGCGCAGTCGAAGCTGGGAGAGGAAGTTGCTGCGGCAGGTTTCCTGCAACTGGCGATTGCTCTTCTTGTGCTCGATGGCGTTCTCGAACCAGCGCCAGATCTTGATATACGTGAGGAATTCGGACTTCTCGTCCGCGAATTTCTTGTGGGCTTCGTCGGCTGCCTGCTGGTGTTCCATCGGCCGGTCGCGCGGGTCCTGCACGGACAGCGCGGACGCAATGATCAGCATCTCGGTCAGGCAGGCGTTCTCCAGCGCCGCGAGAATCATGCGGCCCACGCGCGGGTCCAGCGGCAGCTTGGCCAATTGATGGCCCAGGGGCGTGAGCTCGTTGGTCTCGTCCACCGCGCCCACTTCCTGCAGCAATTGGTAGCCGTCCGCAATGGCCCGGCCCTGCGGCGGTTCCACGAACGGGAAGGTCTCGACATCGGTCAGATGCAAGCTCTTCATGCGCAGGATGACGGCCGCCAGCGACGAGCGCAAAATTTCCGGCTCGGTGAACTTGGGCCGCTGCAGGAAGTCGTCTTCCTCGTACAGGCGAATGCACACGCCATCGGCCACGCGGCCGCAGCGGCCGGCGCGCTGGTTGGCGGCCGATTGCGCAATCGGCTCGATCTGCAACTGCTCGACCTTGTTGCGGAAGCTGTAGCGCTTCACGCGCGCCAAGCCGGCATCGACGACGTAGCGGATGCCCGGCACGGTCAGCGAGGTCTCCGCCACGTTGGTGGCGAGCACGATACGGCGCGCATTGGTAATGCGGAACACGCGTTCCTGTTCTTCCACCGACAGGCGCGCGAACAGCGGCAGGATTTCCACGTGCGGGGGATGATGCTTGCGCAGCGCTTCGGCGCAATCGCGGATCTCGCGCTCACCCGGCAGGAACACCAGCACGTCGCCCGAGCCGATGCGGCACAGTTCGTCCACCCCGTCCACCACCGCATCCATCAGGTCGCGCTTCTCGCGCGCGGCCTGGGCTTTCGGCACCGGCTTTCCGGACTCGGCCGCCGGCGCCATCACCGGGTCGCGTTCCACCGGCCGGTAGCGCACTTCCACCTTGTACAGGCGGCCCGACACTTCAATCACCGGCACCGCTTTCTCGCCCACTTGGAAGTGGCGCGCGAAACGTTCCGCGTCGATGGTGGCGGACGTGATGATGACTTTCAAGTCCGGCCGGCGCGGCAGGATCTGCTTCAGGTAGCCGAGCAAAAAGTCGATGTTCAGGCTGCGCTCGTGGGCCTCGTCGATGATGATGGTGTCGTAGGCCTTGAGCAGCGGATCGGTCTGGGTTTCGGCCAGCAGAATGCCGTCGGTCATCAGCTTGACCGAGGCGCCCGCCGACAGCGTGTCCGTGAAGCGCACCTTGAAGCCCACGTGCTCGCCCAGCGGCGAACCGAGTTCCTGAGCGATGCGCTTGGCCGTCGAGGAGGCCGCGATCCGGCGCGGCTGGGTGTGGCCGATCAGGCCCTTCTGCCCGCGCCCCAGTTCCAGGCAGATCTTCGGCAGCTGCGTGGTCTTACCCGAGCCTGTTTCGCCGGACACGATGATGACCTGGTGCTCGGCCAGCGCACGGCTGATGTCGGCGCGCCGGCCGGAGACTGGAAGGTCTTCCGGGAAAGTGATCGGGGGCAGCGGGTTGCGCACCTGTTCACGCGGCGCGGGACGCTCACGCCGGCGCCCGGCCTGGTTCCCTTCCTGGTCACCCCGTTGGCCACCCCGCTGGCCACCCTCCGGCCCACCCTGCCCACGCTGGGCGCGCGCCGGCCGGACAGGTTCTTCAGGATTGCGGGGGGATGGTGCAGCGGAGGCGGTGTGCGACGGATGCTTGCTCTGATCGGACATTGTTTGACAGGTATTTTTAGTGCGCACATCGCGCAGCGAATTATAATGCGGCAAATGGAAACTTCGACCCAATTCGTCCAGTGGCTGCGCTCCGTCGCGCCTTACGTTCACGCCTTTCGCGGCAAGACTTTCGTCATCGCATTCCCAGGAGAACTCGTCACCG
This sequence comes from Gammaproteobacteria bacterium, assembly GCA_046566285.1. GTDB lineage: Bacteria > Pseudomonadota > Gammaproteobacteria > Burkholderiales > Burkholderiaceae_D > Telluria_A. The sequence goes on from JBKHWY010000010.1 coordinate 10,425, forward strand.
CCGGCGCCTTGCCGGTGCTGGCGCATGACCTGTCCCTGCTCGTGGCCCTCGGCATCCGTGTCGTGGTCGTGCACGGTTCGCGCCCCCAGGTGGCAGAACAACTGGCCCTGCGTAATGTCGCAGGGCGCTTTCACAACGGCGTGCGCATCACCGACACCGCCGCGCTCGAATGCGCGAAGGAAGCCGCCGGCGAACTGCGCCTGGACATCGAAGCGGCCTTCAGCCAGGGTCTGCCGAACACGCCGATGGCGCATGCCGCCATCCGCATCATCTCCGGCAACTTCGTCACCGCCCGCCCGCTGGGCGTGATCGATGGCGTCGATCTGGAACTGACCGGCATGACCCGCAAGGTCGCAGCGGAAACTATCCACGCCATCCTGGCCACCGACAGCGTCGTGCTGCTCTCCCCGCTCGGCTTCTCGCCCACCGGCGAGGTGTTCAACCTGACCATGGAAGACGTGGCCGTCTCGGCCGCCATCGCCCTGCATGCGGACAAGCTGGTGTTCATCACCGAAACGCCAATGATGGTGGACCAGACCGGCGCCGAGATCCGCGAACTGTCCTCGCACCAGGCCGAAGCCGTGCTGGAAGCGGGTTTCCTCAGCACCGACGCGGCTTTTTATTTGCGCCATGCCGTCAAGGCTTGCAACAGCGGCGTGCCGCGTGCCCACTTCGTGCCGTTCGAGATGGATGGCTCGGCCCTGCTGGAACTGTTCACCCACGACGGCGTGGGCACCATGATCAGCCACGAGAACCTGGAAAGCCTGCGTCAGGCCACAATTGAGGACGTCGGCGGAATTATCAAGCTCATCGAACCGTTGGAAGCGGACGGCACGCTGGTCAAGCGCGGGCGCGAACTGATCGAACGCGAAATCGACAATTTCTCCGTCATCGAGCACGATGGCGTGATCGTCGGCTGCGCGGCCCTGTACGGCTTCCCGGCCGCCAAGATGGCCGAGATGGCTTGCCTGACCGTCAACCCGGAAGTGCAGGCCCAGGGCGATGGCGAGCGTATCCTCAAGCACATGGAAAACCGCGCACGCGCGGCCGGCTTCACCAAGCTGTTCGTGCTGACCACCCGCACCTCGCACTGGTTCCAGAAACGCGGCTTCGTGCCCGCCTCGGTGGACGCCCTGCCGAAGGACCGCCAGCACATGTACAACTGGCAGCGCAAATCCCAAGTGCTGATCAAGACTTTATAATCCCGCTTTTGCCAAGAAAATTTCGCTTTGCCTGAAGCCGAACCCATTAGGAGCACACATGGCCCGCACCGTTCATTGCATCAAACTTAACAAGGAAGCCGAAGGACTGGACTTCCCGCCGTATCCCGGTGAACTCGGCAAGAAGATCTACCAGTCGGTGTCGAAGGAAGCCTGGGCGGCCTGGCTCAAGCACCAGACCATGCTGGTCAACGAAAACCGCCTGAACCTGGCCGACCAGCGCGCACGCAAGTACCTGGCCGCGCAGATGGAAAAGCATTTCTTCGGCGAAGGCGCCGACCAGGCCATGGGCTACGTGCCGCCGCCTTCGGAATAAGAAGGCCGAAAAGCACCCCGGTGCTGAAACAAAAAAGGGAAACGCACGCGTTTCCCTTTTTGTTTTGAACGCTCCTGCCGTCTTACATCGCCTTGCACTGCCGCATTTCGCAACGAGCCCGGAACACCTGGCCGTTCTCGCACACCATCCGGTAGATCTCGATCGGACCCGGCTCGGTCATCAAGCCCGCGCCCTGTCCGCCCACGCAGCCGCGCTGCTTGGCCATGTTCTCCACCGTCACCGAGGAGACGCCGGCGCGGAAGGGCACACGTTCGATCGGCGCGCCATTGGCGTCCACCAGCGGGGTTTCATACGCTTTCTTGACGGCCACCGGCTGCTTGGCCGGCTTTTTGTCCTTTTGAAACGCCGCGCATCCGCCCAGCAGGGCGATGCAGGTGAATGCCAGAATCCATTGTTTCATGTGCTCTCCCAGGAGTATGTGCGCCAACGGCGTGCTTGATTCTTAATGTTAAAAACTAAGGGTCTTGACGCCTTCCGCCGTGCCCAGCAGGCAGACATTGGCGCCGCGCGCAGCGAACAGGCCGACGGCGATCACGCCGACGATCTGGTTGATGCGTGCTTCCAGCGCGAGCGGGTCGGCGATCTGCAGGCCGGCCACATCGAGGATGTTGCCGCCATTGTCGGTGACGAACGCTTCCTCGCTGCCCGGCTTGGTGCGCAGCATGGGCTGGCCGCCCAGCGCAGCCAGCTGGCGTGCCACGGCGCTGCGCGCCATCGGCAGCACTTCCACCGGCAGCGGGAACTTGCCCAACACGTCGACCAGCTTGGAACCATCGGCGATGCAGACGAAGCTGCGCGACACGGAGGCCACGATCTTCTCGCGCGTGAGTGCTGCGCCGCCGCCCTTGATCATCGCGCCGGTGCTGGTGATTTCATCGGCGCCATCGATGTACACGGCGATCTCTGGCACCTCATTGAGGTCGAACACAGGGATGCCATGGCCGCGCAGGCGGGCGGCGGTCGCTTCCGAGGAGGCCACGGTGCCCTTGATGCGGTGCTTGATGGCAGCCAGCTCGTCAATGAAGAAATTGGCGGTCGAGCCGGTGCCCACGCCAATGATTTCACCATCGACCACATAGTCGATGGCGGCGCGCGCCACCGCCTGTTTCAGTTCGTCTTGAGTCATAAAAATAAAAAAAGCATAAGAAAGGAAATTCGTTCCCCTCATTCTAGCGGATCGCGTTGCTCAGCAGACATGCATGCCGCATTTTTCTTTGCTTTGCGGTACACGTCTGCCTGGACGGAAACACGGCGATCTATGCGAAAATGGGGGCCAACAGCATCGAGACAAAAAATAAGACAGGGGGCCCAGCAATGACCGAAGCAACCACCGTCCTGGTCGTGGACGACAGCCGCGTGTCGCGCCTGATGGCGCGCCAATTCATCTTGAGCGCCAAGCCCAGCTGGAGCGTCGAAGAAGCCGCCACCGGCGAGGAAGCCCTCGCCAAGGCCAAGGACCTCGACCCGGCGCTGATCCTGGTGGACGTCAACATGCCCGGCATGGGCGGACTGGCCGCGGCCGAACAATTGCGCAGCGCCTGCCCCCATGCGCACATCTCGCTGGTGACGGCCAACGTGCAGAACACCACGCGCAACCGCGCCACTGAACTGGGCGTGGGTTTCATGGAAAAGCCCATTACCGAGGCGCGCATCCATGCGCTGGTGAATGCCTTGAACATAACGCCTTGAACCGCCACTAGCATGTTCAACCTCAGCGAGCTCCAGCACGACGCCCTGGTCGAGATCTTCAATATCGGCGTGGGTCACGCGGCGCGCGCGATGAGCGACATCGTCAACGAAGAAGTGACGATGTCGGTCCCCTCGATTTCCTTCCTCAACCGGGCCGAAGCCGCCGCGATGCTGGGCAACCGCGACGGCAACCGCGTTTGCGGTGTCAGCCAGCATTACCAGGGCGCCTTCGAGACCGAAGCCATCCTGATGTTCCCGGAAGATAAAAGCCTGGACATCGTGCGCCTGATGGTGGGCGAATCCGTGCCGCTGCAGCAGCTGACGGAAATGGAACAGGAGGCGATGAGCGAGATCGGCAACATCATCCTCAATTCCTGCGTGGGCACGCTGGCGAACATCTTCGCGCAGGAGCTGTCCGGATCGCTGCCCGAGTACCGCGTCGGCAGCAGCGAACAGATCCTTACCGCCTCGGGCGGCGAGGCCGACACGGTGGTGCTGATGCTGCACATCGACTTCATCCTCGAGAAGCACCAGATCCACGGCTACGTCGCCTTCATCCTCGACCTGAGCGCCCTGAACGACTTGCAGGAACAGGTGGACGGCTACCTCGCCCGCATCATGGGCCCGGCGTGAACAGCACGCCACCGACCCCAGCGTCCACCCCGCCGGCCGCGCCCGCCCAGCTGTTCGACAGCCTGCTGGCGGCCCTGAATCTGGGCGTGGTGGTGCTCGACGATGCGCGCCGCATCGTCCTGTGGAACCGCTGGATGGTGCGCCATGCTGACCTGGCCGCCGAGCAGGTCATCGGACGCGACTTCCTGGCCGTGTTCCCCGAGCTGGCCGGCAAGCGCATCGACAGCGCCATCGGCCAGGCACTGCGCGACAACTTCCCTTCCGTGCTGTCGCAAACCCTGCACAAGGCGCCGTTTCCCCTGTTTGCCAGCGCGGCCGCGCGCGCCGCCGGCGAGCGCATGCAGCAGGCCGTGGCCGTCACGCCCCTGAATGCGGCGGGAAGCAGCCGTCACTGCCTGGTGCAGATCAGCGACGTCAGCGTGGCCGTGCACCGCGAGACCCTGCTGCGCGACCAGGCCGTGGAACTGCGCTCGCTGACCTACTCCGACGGGCTGACGGGCATTGCCAACCGGCGCCACTTCGACGTGACGATGGAAAAGGAAATGCGCCGCACCAAGCGCGCCGGCACGCCGTTGTCGCTGTTGATGATCGACATCGATTCTTTCAAGGCCTACAACGACACCTACGGCCACCAGCAGGGCGACGACATCCTGGTGCGGGTGGCGGGCGCCCTCAATGCCATGCTGCAGCGCCCGCTCGACCTGATCGCCCGCTATGGCGGCGAGGAATTTGCCGTGGTGCTGCCGGAACTGGACCAGGAACACGCCCTGCTGCTGGCCGACAAGCTGCGTCAGCGCGTGCTGGAGATGAACATCCCGCACGCCAGCGCGGCCGGCCACCCATGCGTGACGATCAGCATCGGCCTGGCCACCCACACGCCCGAGCACCCGCTCGACCTGGCCGAGCTGGTCGGCCAGGCCGACCGCGCCCTGTACGTGGCCAAGCACGGCGGCCGCAACCGCGTCGCTGCTGGCTGACGTCTGTATATTGCCTCCCAGCCAAAGTTATAGGACACTCCAGTCGCCACGCAAAGGCCGGCTTGTCGCCCACCCTTGTGCGCGGCACTGACCAGGAGTTCCCATGCCGTCTCATATTCCATCTCGCATCATCCAAGCGGCTGCCGCCACGCTGGCGCTGCTGGCCTTGCAGTCCGCGCATGCCGACGAGTACAGCGCCGGCCTCAAGGCCCGCCGCCATGCCGAGGTCGAACGCGCCGCCAGCGCCCGCCTCGCCCAGGACCCCAACGACGCCGACGCGCTCGTGGCGAAGAATCGCGCGATCCTCGGCAGCGGCGATACCGCCCGCACCGACGAAGCCGTCAAGCTGGGCGAAACCTGCGTGGCCCGCCATCCCAACCACAGCCGCTGCCAGCTGGCGCTGGGCGAAGCGCTGGGCACGCGCGCGCTGACCAACGGCGTGCTGTCCGCGCTCGGCTACGCCGGCACCATCCGCGAAGCGTTCAAGAAAGCCGTCGAACTCGATCCGAAGAGCGTGGACGCGCGCTTTTCCCTGCTCGACTACTACCTCAACGCGCCCGGCATCGTGGGCGGCGGGGCGGACAAGGGACGCGCCCTGGTGACGCAAACGGCCACCGTGCTGCCGGACGCGGCCAAGCTCATGCAGGCCAAGCTGGACATCATGGACGGCAACAAGGCCAAGGCCGAAAGCGCCGTCCTGGGCGTGCGCGCCGGTGACAACGACGAGCTGGCCGATCACCAGGCCGAACTGCTGTACATGCTGGGCGGGATTTACGCCAACGAGAAGAAATTCGCGGACGCCGAGCGCGTCTTCAAGGCCATGCAGCAGCGCGTTCCCGAGCACGAGCTGACCCTGTTCGGCACCGGCCGCGTGCTGCAGGAACAGGGCAAGCACCGTGAAGCGCTGGCCAGTTTCGAGCAGGCGCTGGTGAAGATGCCGCGCCCGCACGTGTGGTACCGGATCGGCCAGTCATGGCAGGCCGTGGGCGACAAGGCCAAGGCCGGTGCGGCCTACCAGAAAGCGCTGTCGTTCAAGACCGGCCTGCCGGACAAGCAGCGCGACGACGCCGAGCGCCAGCTCAAGAGCCTGAAGAGCTGAGCGCATCCATGGCCGCGCGTCCCAGCCGATAGCTCAGCCTGTCCCCCACGCGCGCGGCGCCCAGGCTTTCATAGAAGGCGATGCCGCGCGGGTTCGATGCCTGCACATTCCAGTCCACCCGGCAGCAACCTTCTTCCAGCGCATGGCGCGCGATCCAGGCCATCAGGGCGCGGCCCACGCCACGGCCGCGGCAGGCGTCGCGCACGTAGAGTTCCTTCATCATGCATTGGCGGCGCTGGCCGGGCGTCGGATCGACCAGCGAATACAGCAAGGCGAAGGCTGCGAATCCCAGCACCGTGCCGTGCTCCACGGCCACCACCAGTTGAAGGGGAGAATCCCGTGCCAGCAAACGCTGTTGCAAGTGCTCGCGCACCAGTGCGGGTTCGATCGGGGTAGGGTTGTAGTAGGCGTACAGCTCGCACAGGAGCGTGACCAGGGAATCATGCTGCGCGGGCGAAACTAGACCAATCTGCATCGGGATGACATTGCCAAAAAGGCATCATCATAGCATGGCTTACTGGGCTCGCCCCCCGGGGCAGCGCGGCTCGATGCGCGTCTGGCCGCCCTGACCCGACAGGCAAAAGCGGGTGCGATACTGGCGCGGCGACAAGGCCGTGGCCGGCGCGGTGGTGATCGTCACGTCATACAGTTTGCCAGGCTGCAAGGGGGCGGCCGGGGTCTGCGGCAGCACGGGTGGGCGCCCGCCGTAGGGCACGCACATGTAGGCCGACACCGGGAAGGTGCGCTCGCGCGGCATCGTCATTTTCCACATCACGCTGTTGGAGGCGGCTTCGATGACGGCAATTGACTGGAAGTTCGGCGCCCCGCCCTGCTTCTCTTCTTTCGCAGTAACGGTAAAGCACGGCTGGCCGTTGGGCGCCGTCCGCACGTCGAGTTCGCCGATGCGTGCGGCGGCATGGACCTCCGTGGCATACACGGCGCAGCCGAGCGCCAGCAAGCCCGGGCCAGGAAAACGAAGCATGCGAAGACGGGGGAAACGGGGCGACATGGCGGCTCTCGATTGCCTTGTGGAAACAAAGAGATAGCGTAATTTGTTGCCATTCAGAAGCTTTGAGGCAGCGCAAATGCCTTATGGCTAACGCCGCAGCGCCGGGCGTACCAGCCGGCGCGCCACACCGCGCGGCAAATTCGCCTGCGCCCCCGGCGCGCGCAGGAAACCGGACAGCACCTGCTCGAACAGATCCAAGCGGCTGGCATACTCGCGCTGGCGCATGACCTGCGGCACGCCCAGGTAACGCAGCACGAAATAATCCGCCAGCACATCGCCCTGCGCTTCCATGTTGAAATCGGCCAGCGTCTTGCCAGGCTCGAGCGTGTAGTGGTACGGCAGCCCAATGCGCACGGCGCCGCGCAGGCGCACGGGATAGCCCAGCTGGTGCTGCCACACGTGCACCATCTCGTGCATGAACCAATGCACTACCGCCGGGTCGCCGCGTGTGTAATCAGGGAGGAAGCATGACCTGTGAAAGTACATGCTGCCGTTCGGCGTCATCGCGCAGGTTCTCGGCTGGAAGGGCAGGTAGCGACGGGCATGGATGCGGACGTGCTGATAGTCGATAGCATCGCGGAACAACAGGGATGCCATGGAGATTTCGCCTGCGGTGAGCGCGCGCCAGCGAGGCGAACCCAGACGATGCACAGGTACGGCATCCATCAGTGACTTTTGAAAGAATGAGAGGCGAAATAAGTGATAGGTCAGGGGATTCTACAGCCTGACATCCTTCCGCCCTGTTGAAGGGGCGGGGACAAAGCGATGTTGAACCGCTGGGCCAACTGTTCCAAGCGTTTGTCCAGTGACCACAACTACCCCGACTGACGTATCGACCAGAACAGCATTCATTCTGCCAGTCCGCGCAACTGGCGTGGGACGCCCGCCATGTCGGGCGCCGCGCCGCCGAGGCTGGCAAGGCGCCGTGCAGCCTGGACACGGACGAAGGTTTTGATTGCCTCACGAAACAGATCGGCCTTGTCCATTTCGGGGTCGGCCATCTCCAATGCCTTCTTGTACAAGGCATCGTCGATTGTCACCGTGATCCGCATTTGCTTGCTCCGTGCATCAACACGCGGCGGTAGTCGATGGCGTCGCCAAACAGCAGCGACGCCATGTGGATCTCTCCCGCCGTCAGCGGACGGCGGCGCTGCCCGGCGCGGGCGAGCAGCTTCATGCGCGGATGGCCTCGGCTTACTGGCGCAGTGCGGCAGCGGCCTTGGCCAGCTCGGTGATGTGAGCCCAGTCGCCGGCTTGGATGGCGTCCTTCGGGGTCAGCCAGGAGCCGCCCACGCAGGCGACGTTCTTGCAGGCCAGGAACTTCGGCGCCGTCTCGATGGAGATGCCGCCGGTCGGGCAGAAGGTGACGTCAGGCAGCGGGCCGCCGATGGCGTTGAGCATGCCCACGCCGCCGGCCGGCACGGCCGGGAACAGTTTCAGTTGGCGGAAACCGGCTTCACGCGCAGCCATCACTTCCGACGGAGTCATCACGCCCGGCAGCAGCGGCAGGCCGCTGGACTTGGCCGCGGCGATCAGCGCCGGGGTCAGGCCGGGCGAGACGCCGAACACGGCGCCCGCATCGCGCGAGGCGGCGAATTCTTCCGGCTGGGTCAGCGTGCCCACGCCCACGATGGCGCCCGGCACCTGCGACATGGCGCGGATCGCGCCCAGGCCGTGTTCGGTGCGCAGCGTCACTTCGAGCACGCGGATGGCGCCTGCCACCAGCGCTTGGGCCAGCGGTACGGCGTGCGCGGGATCGTCGATGGCGATTACGGGAATCACGCTCGCCGAGCGCATGATGTCAAGGAGGGTCATGGTCATTTTGGATTCTTGATCAGGAAGTCTTCGTCGGAGCCAGGCACGGTGTCGCCGATGTCGGCGCCCTCGTGCAGCGGCACGGTGGTTTGAATCGGCGATGGCAGAGGGAACGTGGTGGCGCCCGATTCTGCTTCGCTGATACTGCTGCGGAACACGCCGAACAGCTCGCGGCCCATGCCGATGTGGCTGGACGAGAGGTCGGCCGTGGCCATCTTGCGTGCATGCCAGACATCCGACGGCACCAGCGCTTCGAGCGTGTTGGTGAACGCATCCAGGCGGATGATGTCGCCGTCGCGCACCAGGCCAAGCGGGCCGTTGGCGAGGATCTCGGGCGACACGTGGATCGCCGCCGGCACCTTGCCCGACGCGCCCGACATGCGGCCGTCGGTCACCAGCGCGACCTTCCGGCCGGCGTCCTGCAGGTTGGCCAGCGCCGGGGTCAGTGCGTGCAGTTCCGGCATGCCGTTGGCGCGCGGGCCCTGGAAGCGGATCACGGCGACGAAGTCGCGGTCCAGCTGGCCTGCCTTGTAGGCATGCATGAAATCTTCCTGCGAATCGAAGCAGGCGGCCGGCGCTTCCACGGTCTGGTGCTCGGGCTTGACGGCCGATACCTTCATCACGGCGCGGCCGATGTTGCCTTCGACCAGCACCATGCCGCCATCCTTGACGAAGGGGTTGGAGGCTGGACGCAGCACGCTCTCGTCGCCGGTGGTGGCAGGCGCCGCTTTCCAGATCGCCTTGCCGTTTTCCAGGAACGGCTCGGCCGCATGGGCGCGCAGGCCGGTGCCCAGGATGGTCTTCACGTCCTCGTGCAGCAGGCCGGCATCGAGCAGTTCGCGGATCACGAAGCCAGGGCCGCCGGCGGCCTGGAAGTGGTTCACGTCGGCGTCGCCGTTCGGGTAGATGCGGGTGATCGTCGGCACCACCGAAGACAGTTCATTGAAGTCGTCCCAGTCGATCACGATGCCGGCTGCCTTGGCGATCGCCGGCAGGTGCAAGGTGTGGTTGGTCGAGCCGCCGGTGGCCAGCAGCGCGGCCACCGCACCGCCGGTGACGACGGCGGCCATCGGCAGCGCCGAGCCCTCCCCGCCCACCGCGAGCAGCGGGGTGACCAGGACTCCGCCGGCGAACATCAGCGCGCCGAGGACGGCCGACGCCGACCCGGCCGCGGCCGAGCGCCCGATGCCGAGCACGAACACCGCCAGCATGGCCGGCAGCAGCACCATGGCGTCGGTGACGTGGCTGATCAGGCCGTCGACCCAGCCCTTGCGGTAGGCGGCGAGCGACCCGAGCACGAGGGACGTGACGGTGATGGCGGCGGCGGCCGTGACGGCG
>JBKHWY010000011.1:0-20536 GCA_046566285.1 Gammaproteobacteria bacterium
TTCGCCCGTTTCATCTATGCGCTCGGGATTCGCAACGTGGGCGAATCGACCGCCAAGGCGCTGGCCCAGCACTTCGGCAGCCTGGACGCGCTACTGCACGCGGCCAGCTGGGAGAGCGGCATCCAGCTCCTGGACGTACCCGACATCGGACCGGTGGTGGCGCGCTCGATTCGGGAATTCCTGACCGACGCCGGCAACCTGGAGCTGGTACAGGCGCTGCGCGCCGGGCTGCGCTGGAAGGAAGGCCCGCACGCCATGAAGCCGGCCGGCGGCGCCCTGGCCGGCAAGACCTTTGTGTTGACCGGCACCTTGCCGACCATGGGACGCGACGACGCCGCCGCGCTGATCGAAGCGGCCGGCGGCAAGGTGTCCGGCTCGGTGTCGAAAAAAACCGCTTATGTGGTCGCCGGCGAGGACGCCGGCAGCAAGCTGGCCAAGGCCCAGGAACTGGGCATTACCATTCTGGACGAAGCGGGTCTGCTGTCGCTGCTTGAGACAGCCGCAGCGCCCCCCGCAGCCAACCTCGAGGAAACCCCGTAGATGAAGTCGATACGCAAAGCCGTGTTCCCGGTCGCGGGACTGGGCAGCCGTTTTCTGCCCGCCACCAAGGCGCAGCCCAAGGAAATGCTGCCCATCGTGGACAAGCCCCTGATCCAGTATGCGGTGGAAGAAGCCGTCGCGGCCGGCATCACCGAAATGATCTTCATCACCGGCCGCAACAAGCGCGCCATCGAAGACCACTTCGACAAGGCCTACGAGCTCGAATCCGAACTTGAACAGGCCAACAAGACGGCGCTCCTGGAACTGGTGCGCAATGTCATTCCGAAGAACGTCAACTGCATCTACATCCGCCAGTCGGAAGCGCTGGGACTGGGCCACGCGGTGCTGTGCGCCCGACCCATCGTCGGCAATGAACCGTTTGCCGTGCTGCTGGCCGACGACTTCATGGACAAGGCCGATGGCGCCCAGCCGGTGCTGGCGCAGATGACCAGCGTGTACGAATACGAGAAGTGCAGCATCCTCGCCGTGCAGGACGTGCCGCGTCAGAACACCCGCCAGTACGGCATCGTCAGCTCCACCGCCTACCGTCCCGGGCTGGAGCTGGTATCCGGCATGGTCGAAAAACCCCGGCCCGAGGATGCCCCTTCGACGCTTGCGGTGGTGGGCCGCTACGTGCTCTCGCCGCGCATCTTCGACTTCCTGGAGCACCTGGGCACCGGCGCCGGCGGCGAAATTCAGCTCACCGACGGCATCGCCGCCCTGATGGACGCCGAGCGCGTGCTGGCCTACCGCTACGCCTGCCAGCGTTACGATTGCGGCTCCAAGCTGGGCTACCTGAAAGCCATGACGGCGATGGGGCTCAAGCACCCGGAAACGGCGGAAGGCTTCAAGGCCTTCCTCGATGAACACTGCAGGGAGCACATGTCGTCATGACCGTTCGCGAGATCCTCAAGATGGGCGACGCGCGCCTGTTGCGCGTGGCCGACCCGGTGCGCGACTTCGGCACGCCCGCGCTGGACGCCCTCATTGCCGACATGTTCGACACCATGCACGCGGCCAATGGCGCCGGCCTGGCCGCGCCGCAGATCGGCGTCAACCTGCAGGTGGTGATCTTCGGCTTCAAGCAGAACCAGCGCTACCCGAACGCGCCCCAGGTGCCGGAAACCGTATTGATCAATCCCGTGCTCACGCCGCTGTCGGACGAGAAGGAATCGGACTTCGAAGGCTGCCTGTCGGTGCCCGGCCTGCGCGGCCTGGTCCCGCGCTTCAAGCGCCTGCGCTACCAGGGTGTGGACCAGCACGGGCAGGCCATCGACCGCGAAGTCGAAGGCTTCCATGCGCGCGTGGTGCAGCATGAAGTCGATCACCTGCTCGGCATCCTGTACCCATCGCGGATCGAGGACTTCAGCAAGTTCGGCTTTACCTCGGTAATGTTCCCCGACATGGACCCGCATGATGACGACTAAGCTCGCCCGCAGCGTGGCCGTGCTGGCGCTGTGCGCCAGCGGCGCAGCGGTGGCGCAGGAGGCCACCCTGGACGCCTCCGCCGCCGATACCCGCCCCAATGAACTGTGGCTCGACACCGGCTTCGCCACCTACCACTTCCAGAGCGACAAGGACCTCAACGGCCGCAATCCCGGCGTGGGGCTCGAATACCGCTTCCACCGGGATGCGGCCGTGACGGTCGGACGCTTCTACAACAGCGACCGCCAGCATTCGCGCTACGCCGGCGTCTACTACCAGCCGTGGCAGTATGCCGGCGTGCGCTTCGGCGCCGTGATCGGCGGCTTCGACGGTTATCCGAAGATGAACGACGGCGGCTGGTTCGCCGCGATCGTCCCTGTGGCGACCTGGGAGTATAAGCGGGTGGGCGTCAACGTGGCTGTGGTTCCGACCTACAAGGAACGGCTGCATGGCGGGATTTCGATGCAGCTGAAATTCAAGCTGTTCGAGTGACGAGCCGGCGGCCAGGAAAAATCGACTCACCCCGTCTTTTGGTCTATAGTCTGGACATACATCGGCACCAGGGAGAGGTGATCCCGTGAAACATTCCGCGCAAACCAAACCGCTCAGCTATCTTGAAACCCATGCTGAGGACGTGCTGAGAGAAGTGTGCGAAACGCGCGAGCCCATGTTGTTTGGCCAAAATGGGGAAGCCAAGATGGTGGTCCTGGACTTGCAGTCATTCGAGCAGCAGAACGAACCGATCGCCATGCTGCAATTGCTTGCGATGGGTTCCGGCGAGCGCGAAGCGGGACAATTCCGCTCGGCCGAAGACCTGTTCGCCGAATTGGACCGTGATACGGCAGAGTGAAGATCGTCTTTCTTCAGTCCGCTGAAGACGACCTAAAGGAACTCAGGCGCTATTTGCGCGCCCAGTTCGGTGAGCGCACCTGGAAATCGTCTTACGAAGTCATCAAGCAGGTGACGCGCCATCTCCAGCAGTTTCCCGATTCCGGTACAGTCCCGCCCGAGTTGCAGGGGATCGGTGCCGGTCGGTATCGCCAGGTGCTGGCGGGTACGAACCGGATTATTTACGAGCGCACGCCCACGGTCATCTTCGTGCACATCATTTGCGACACCCGTCGCAACTTGGGGCTTTTGCTCGCCCAACGAATCTCCCGGCGGCGTCCTCCATGAGGTTGCGGGCTCTGCCCTCGCTGCCACGAATGCCGTCTGCCTATGTTGAATGCTGACGAAGTCGAGTTCACTGCCATCCGGGCCCAAGGCCCGGGCGGGCAGAACGTCAACAAGGTGTCGTGTGCCGTGCATGCGCGCTTCGATATTGGGGCATCGTCGCTTCCGCCGGAGCTCAAGTCGCGCCTGCTGGCCATGCGCGACAGCCGCATCACCGACCAAGGCATCATCGTCCTGAAAGCCCAGCAGTCTCGCAGTCTCGAGCAAAACAAGGTGGACGCCCTTCGTCGTTTGCAGGAAATAATCGACAGGGCAGCGGTGGTGCCCGTTGTGCGCCGGCCGACGAAACCGACCTACGGTTCCAAGCAGCGCCGACTCGACGGCAAGTCCCGCAGTGGGCAGATCAAGGCCTTGCGCGGAAGAGTGACCGAATGAACTGCGGCGCCACAGAATGCGGCGCCGCATGGGAGCACACCAGGACGCGCTTACTTGGCCGCGTTGACGATCACGCTGATGATGTCCGGGTAGGCCTGGGTGGCCGAGGACCGCTCAAACAGGCCCGAGCCATGGTTGCCGGTGAAGCCGGCGTCCCAGTACACCGGCACGAGGCCATGCAGGTAGGCGGAGCGGGTGATGTACTGATCCCACTTCTTGCGGTAGTTACCGGACGGGTCGTACTCGAACTTGGCGCTGGCCGCGTATTCGCCCAGGATCACCGGGATGCCCTTGTCGATGAAGTTGGTCTTCATCTTCTGGAACTGGGCGTCGACGAATGCTTCGTTGGCCCAGGTCTCGGTGTTGGCCGGGCTGGTGGCGGTCGCGCCCCATTGCCAGATCGAGCTGTTGGTGTTGAGCGTGAAGTTGTACGGGTCGTAGAAGTGCACTTCCATCATCAGGCGGTTGGCCACCTTGTCGGCGGGCAGGGTGGCGTTGCAGCCGATGGTGTAGTCGATATTGGTGTTGAAGCCCTGGACGACCAGATGGCGCACGGCGTTGTTGCCACCGGTGGCGCGCACGGCGTCCACGAAGGTCTTGAGGAAGCTGTTCTGCACCGAGCAGTATTCGCTGGTGGGCGCGCCGTAGTTCCCATCCACCATGGTTTCGTTGGTGCCGGCGAACAGCAGATAGTCGTCGTACCCCTTGAAGGTGTTGGCGATCTGGGTCCAGAAGGTCCTCAAGCGGTTGTTGGCGGAGGTCTGCTGGGCGTAGGTGGGCTGCATCCAGCCGCCGTCCCAGTGCACGTTGATCATCACGTACAGGCCGGCGTTGCGGGCATAGTCGACCACCTGCTTGACCCGTGCCATCCAGCTGGCGCTGATGGTGTAGTTGGAGTCGGCGTACTGGGTCCACGATACGGGAATGCGCACGCTCTTGAAGCCGGCCGCCTTGACGGCGTTGAACATGGCCTGGTTGACGGCCGGATTGCCCCAGGCGGTTTCGCCGCCGATGGCTTCCAGCGAGTTACCCAGGTTCCAGCCGGGCGACATCTGCGGGGCAAGTTGCAGGCTGGTGATGTTGCGCATGCCGCTGGCGCGCACAGCGGTCGCGGCGCCCGAGTTGTAGCTGCTGCCGCTGGCGGTGAACTTCACCCAGTACCAATACTGCGTGCCGGCGACGGCGCTCGAGTCGCTGTAGCTGCGCGTGCCGACGGTGGGCGTGGCCACACGGATGCGGCCGGAAGGGTTGCTGTCGGTGTCGCGGTAGATCTGCACGCTCGAGATATTTCCGCTGACTGTCCAGGTCAGCTGGATATCCGAGGCGCTGCCGGTGGCGCTCAGGCATACGGTGGCGCCGCCACCGCTGCCGCAGTTTTGTGCGAGCGCCAGCGGCGCGATGCACAGGGTCATGGCAAGTACAGCGAGTCTCCTTAGGTATCGCATGGTTCTACCTTTCTAGGTGCATGCCCGGCTCCGGCTCTCCTCCAGGCGCGGGCGTTATTAAAAACAGCGTGGAACTGCGTGGTGTTGCCAGGTGCGACGACGCGTCCGCGCCGGTCGAATTCGGTCACCGAGGGAGAAAGGTAGATGCAATGGATTGCGCAGGGCATGGCCGGAACGGCCTCCCGCCGCGCGCCGCGCGGGCGTGCGAAGTGTGCATGGGTTGTCTCCTCGTTATCGCGCGGCCGCCGGTGTTTTGCTTTCGGAAGCGGTCCACGTATGTATGGATTGTGCGAGGAGGTGGTGGCATTGGCAATGTTGAAAATCACCAGTGCGGGCCATGAAATTGAACAAAACCGGGCAGTTAATTTCCGATGGGCATATTTTCGAGCCCGTTCCCACCCGGCGACACCGCGTCGCTAGCGCACCGGTGGGGTCCGTTCAGTGCGTTCGGTACGCTCGATGCGGTCGGTGCGGACCGGCGCGCGCCGTCCCGGCCCGGGCAGCACCACGCCCCGACTGCGCGGCTGGGGCAGGCCCAGGTCGACGAGGGGACCGCGCGCCACCGGGTATTGCACGCGCTGGATCCAAGGTTGCAAGGGCGCAACCGGCCGGCTCGCCGGGGGCGGCAGGGCCGGCGTTTGTGCGGCCACGCGCTGCTGGGATGCGGTCACGGCCGCCTTGAATTTCGGGCCGTACTCCTTGCTGGCCATGCCCTGGATCTTCAGGGAAGACTCGTCCTTGAGTCCGATCTGCAGCAGGTTGGCATAGGCGCGCATCTTGGCCGACAACTGCTTGATCTCGGCGACGCACTGGGCATCGGCACACTGCTTGCCCCACACGGCATTGGTGAGCACTTCCCATGCGGCGCCCGCCTCGGCGGTGACCTTCTTGTTGTAGTCCGCGCTGCGCTCGGACGACTCGGCCACCATCGCGTCGGCCTGCTGCTCGGCCTTTGCATACAGGGGTGTGCTGCCGCCGTAGGGCGGGCGGGGCGTGAGTTCCCCGCGCTGGCGCACCAGGAGGCGGGTATTGAGCGCCACGATCTTGATCGCGTTGCGGCAGGCCTGGTCCTGGCAGGCGTCCTGGTGGCGGGCGAGGAAGTTGGCGGACCATTGTTCGGGCAGAATGCGATAGCGGTACTCTTCGATGATGTCCACCGCCTGGCGGTCGGCTGCCTCGAATATGAAATACGTCGTCATCGTGTAGGGCGCCTCGGGATGGGCCTCGTGGGCCTGCTTGGCCAGCAGGGTCGCGTTGAGCTGGATGAACTTGATGCCGGTCTCGCATGGCGCGGCGGGGCAGCGCTTGAGCCAGCGGCCGGCAAACTCGTTCTGCCATTGCGGCAGCTTTTGCTGGAAGTCGGCTTCGGCCAGGGCGATGCGCTGCGCGCGCATGGCCGCGATCTCGGCGCCGGTGGCGCACGCCGCACGCTCGGGCGTCACATTGCACATCGACCCGTCGTTGCAGCGCACCCGATAGTCGTTGGGTGCATTGGTCTTCGACAGGAACGACTCCACGCCGCCGCGCGCGGCGCAGTAGGCCGCGCCGTTGGACAGCCCGGTGGGCGGGGGCGAGGAACTGCAGCCATTGCCGATGAGGGACCAGACCGCGCACACCACCGATTTCCCGGCCTGGTAGGCGGCATTGGCCCCATCTTCGATCAGCCCGACGCCGCCCTTGATGATGCCGTTGATGCCATCGATGACCGCGCCGACGAAGCCCGAGCAGGCCGTCTTGGCCAGGGTGCCCAGCAGGGGCGTGCGGCCGATGATGCCGCCGCCCACGGCCTGGTCCACCATGGTGCACACGACGTCCTTGCTGGCGCCGAGCTTCATCAAAATTGCGCTGCCGGTCACCACGTCGCCGGACGCGAACGCGCTGTAGGCGCTGCGGATGTCCTGCGCCACCTGCCCGGCCACCAGGAACACGTCCTTTTCGATCTTGAGGTCGGTGTCGAAGGCGAACAGGCAGATGGTCGGAATGTCGCTGAAGTAGGGCACCGATTGGTTGAGCTGCTGGATCAACTGCTGCCTGGCCTGTTCGGTCCCCGCCTTGGCGTAGTCGGCTGCAATGGCAGCTGCCGCATTCATTGCCTCCGCCGTGGCGGCCTTGCCCTGCAGGTTGCTGATGGTGCTATCGGCCTTCCGGAATACCCCGTCGATGGCCGTGATCGGGGTCAGGCAGCGGTCCATGGTGAACACGCCGATGCCCGGCAGGTCGCGGTTCTTGGCCGCCTTGGCGGCGCCCACCATGGCAAAGAAGGGATAGTCCTGGATGCCGGCGCGGTAGTACACGGTGGCCGCCTCGGCGGGATGTTCGATCGAGAAACGCGCCATTTCGATGTGGTCGGAATCGACCAGTCCCGTCAGCACATCCTTGATGCGGTCGAACACGGAATTGCCGGCCTGGGCGGGCAGGGCGCACGCGAGCAGTGCCCACACCAGGAGACGGGCGATGAATGCGGGGAGCGCGGAAAGCGTGGCGGCCATGGTGACCTCAGCAAGACGGGTGGGTGGACGATGCGGCGCCGTTGACGCCGACCAGCCCGGCTCAACATTGCCAAAAATTTACACCCGATTTGCTGTAAATACAATATGTAGCGTTTGCTTATGCAAAAACGATACATTCACGCGCCTGCGTGCGTGTGCTGCACCCGCACCTGGCGCGCGCAGCACGACGGATGCTGTCGGCATTTCTTACATGTTATGAAATGTTAAGCGTAAGTCATTGTTTGCTTGAGGCGGCACAGCTCTTGCATCTGCATGAGCTCTATATCCTGGAGCCTGCATGCGTATGTCCTCTTTGTTTCGCGTGGCGCCCGTCGCCCTGGCCTTGTTGAGTGGCGCCACGCTGGCGGCGCCGGCCGCCACGGTGTATGGCGACCGTACCGCCTTCATGTCCACCATGAAGATTTTCGTGCTGGACGACTATCAGAATCCGGCTTACCAACCGGCCCAGTCGGACGCGGCCATGAGCGCCGTGCTGGGCGAGACGCGCTATACGGCCACCGGATTTAATAACGTGAATCTGGTGATCCACGATAGCGATTTGCCGGATACACCCTCGCAGCCGCGCTTCTACTGCGCCGGATGCAATGGCTCCTTCGTCATGGATTTTACAAAGGCGAGCGTGGCGAGCGGTGGCGCGGTGCACGGCGTCGGCTTCGATTACGTCAACGTTGCGGATCCGTGGCAGTTTTTTCTCGGCTATCACGCCGACATTACCTTCGGTGACGGAAGCCATCAGGACATCCCGCTTGGCCTGAGCGACTACACGGGGCCAGGGCAGTGGGCGTTTTTCGGATTGACGTCCGAGCAGGGAATCCGTTCGATCTCGATTGGACGGGCCAACGGCGCGCCCTCAACGGCGGGCTTCTTCGGACAGGACAACCTGGTCATCGGCTCGGCCGTGCCGGTGCCCGAGCCGGCGCCGGTCGCCATGCTGGGCGTGGGCCTGGGCGCGCTGCTGTGGAGGGCGAAGCGTTCACGGCGCTGATCGGTCGCGCCAGCGGACAGGGAAGGGCGTGGGCCGAGGGCCGAGGGCCGAGGGCGCCTTGGCCCCTCAAAAGTTCTCGTCCGCCCGCAGATAGCGCCACTGCCCGACTGGCAAGTCGCCCAGCTTGACCTTGCCGATGCGCACACGCTTCAAACCCACCACCTTCAGGCCGACCATGTCGCACATGCGGCGGATCTGGCGCTTGCGGCCTTCCTTCAGGGTAAAGCTCAGCTGGTCGTCGTTCTGCCAACGCACCTTGGCCGGCAGCAGCGGTTTGCCGTCCATCCAGAGGCCGTGGTTGAGCTTCTTGAGGTCGGCGTCCGGCAGCTTGCCTTCGCGCGTGTACTGCACCCGCACCAGGTATTCCTTTTCGATGCTGGTGTTCTGCCCGATCAGCGTCTTGGCCACGCGCCCGTCCTGGGTCAGTACCAGCAGGCCCACCGAATCGATGTCCAGGCGGCCGGCCGGCACCAGGCTGCGTAGCTGCTTGGGGTGGAACACGTCGTCGGAAGGATCGTCGGGCCAGTGGTTCTCCGGCTTGATCAGGGCCACGGCCGGGGTGTAGCCATCCTCGGCCTGGCCGCTGACATAGCCCATGGGCTTGTTGATCAGGATGGTCACGCGCTTGGACTGTTCGGCCGCGGCCTGGCGTTCCACCGTGATTTTCTGGTGCGGCAGCACCTTGGTGCCCAGTTCGGAGATGACCTGGCCATCCACCCGCACCCATCCTTTGGCAATCCATTCATCGGCTTCACGGCGGGAGGACAGGCCCAGTTCGGACATGCGTTTGGACAGGCGTACTAATTCAGTCATTGATTACTTCAAAAAAGGGGGGGCAAATTGTCAGCGCAAGGTCAGATCTTCAGCGCTTCCAGCAGGTCGGTCTCTAGCTGCAGCTGGTTGCGCGCGTTGTTGAGCGCCGCGCCATCGACCAGGAACACGTCCTCCACGCGCTCGCCCAGGGTCATGATCTTGGCGGTGTGAAGGTTGATGCGGTAGCGCGCCAGCACGCTGGCGATCGCGTACAGCAGGCCATTGCGGTCGTTGGCGGCGATCGACAGGATGTAGTACTGGCCTTTCTCGTCCGGACGCAGGTCCACGGTGGGCGAGAACGGGAAGGTGCGCGACAGGCGCGAGAGCCGTCCGCGCGTGGGCGGCGGCAGCGGCGCCTGCGACGACAGCAGTTCGCAGATCTCGTGCTCGATCAGGCTGATGATGTCGCGGTAGTGCTTGGCGAAGTTCTGCTCGGTGACGAGGAAGGTGTCGAGCGCATAGCCGTGCCGGGTGGTGTGGATCTTCGCGTCCAGGATGCTGAAGTTCTTGCGGTCGAAGTAGCTGCAGATGCGCGCGAACAGGTCGGGCTGGTCGCGGATGTAGACCGCCACCTGCAAGCCTTCGCCGATCGGCGCCAGGCGGCACTTGACGACCGGTTTGTCGCTGTCCATGCGGTCCCACAGGGCGCGCGTCTGCCAGGCGATGTCGGAAGCGTCGTGGCGCAGGAAGTAGGCCACGTCGAGCTGCTTCCACAGCGCTTCGTGCGCGTGCGCGGGCAGGCCGTACAGGCGCAGCGTGGCCATGGCTTCGCGCTGGCGGTGGCGCAGTTCCTGGTCCACCGAGTGGTGTTCGCCGCCCAGCACGCGCAGGGTCATCCGGTACAGGTCTTCCAGCAGCTTGGCCTTCCAGGCATTCCACACCTTCGGGCTGGTGCCGCGGATGTCGGCCACCGTCAGCAGGTACAAGGCGGTGAGGTGGCGCTCGTCCTTGACCACCTTGGCGAACGCTTCGATGACGTCGGGGTCGGACAGGTCCTGCTTCTGCGCCACCTGCGACATGGTCAGGTGCTGCTCGACCAGGAACACCACCAGTTCGCTGTCCTCGGGACTGAGCGAATGGTCTTCGCAGAACTGGGCGGCGTCCACTGTGCCCAGCTTGGAATGGTCGCCCCCGCGCCCCTTGGCGATGTCGTGGAACAGGGCGGCGATGTACAGCAGCCAGCGGCGCGGGAAGTTGGCGATCAGTTGGCTGCAGAACGGGTATTCGTGCGCGTGCTCGCTCATGGTGAAGCGGCGCATGTTACGCACCACCATCATGATGTGCTGGTCCACCGTGTAGACGTGGAACAGGTCGTGCTGCATCTGGCCGACGATGCGGCGGAAGTTCGGCAGGTAGCGCCCCAGCACGCTGGTGTCGTTCATGCGCCGCAGCGCGTGCACCAATCCGGTGGGCGCCTGCAGGATGCGCAGGAACAGGGCGCGGTTGGCGGGGTCTTCGCGGAAGCCCTGGTCGATCTCGAAGCGCGCGTGCCACAGGGCGCGCATGGTGCGCGGGGTCATGTCCTTGATGTGCGGCCGCTCGGTCATGAGCAGGAACACTTCCAGTACGGCCGACGGGGTGGCCGTGAAGGTGTCGTCCTGGGCGATGTCGATGAAGCCGTTGACTTCGTTGAAGCGCGCGTTGATGGGCACCGGCTCGCAGGGCTTGGGGAACAGCTGCGCTTCGATATTCTGCAGCATGATGGTGTTGAGCTGCGTGACCGTCTTGGCCGCCACGTAGTAGCGCTGCATCAGGTATTCGCTGGCGCGGCGCGCGTTCAGCCCTTCGCCGGTGGTGCGGTAGCCCAGGCTCTCCGCGATCGGGGTCTGCACGTCGAACACCAGGCGGTCTTCGCGCCGGTTGGTGTGCAGGTGCAGGCGCACGCGGATGTCCTTGAACGCGCGTTCCTTTTCCATCAGCTGGCGCGCTTCGGTCTGGGTGATCAGCCCGCGCGTGGCGAACTGGCCCCAGGAGTTGGCCAGGCCGGCCGCCTTGGCCACCCACAGGATCACTTGCAGGTCGCGCAGGCCGCCCGGGCTTTCCTTGCAGTTGGGTTCAAGGCTGAAGGCGGTGTACTCGTACTTGGCGTGGCGCAGCCGCATCTCGGCGGTCTTGGCCTGGAAAAACGCCTGCGGGTCGAGCGCTTGCTGGTAGCGCTCCTGCAGTTCGGCGAACAGCTCCGCGTTGCCGTGCACCAGGCGCGCCTCCAGCAGGCTGGTTTGCACGGTGATGTCGGCCTGCGACTCGCTCATGCATTCGTCCACCGTGCGGATGCTGTGGCCGATTTCCAGGCCCAGGTCCCACAGCAGCTGCACCAGTTCTTCCAGCAGCGCGCGCAGCGCGGCATCCGGCGCGCCGGGCAGCAGGATCAGGATATCGACGTCGGAATGGGGGAACAGTTCGCCGCGCCCGTAGCCGCCCACGCCGACCAGGGCCGCGCTGTCGGGCAGCCCGACCTGGTTCCAGGCGGCCGCCAGCACCATGTCCACGCTGTGGCGCAGGCCGCGCAGCAGCTTTTCCGGCTTGCCGTCCTCGCGGAAGGCGGCGATCAGGGCCTGCCGGTTGGCCTTCAACTGCTGCTTGAGCAGCTCGCGCGGGGTGATCTGGACGGCGGCGGAAGCCATGGGCATGCCTTTACGCTGGCACGGCCTGGGTCTTGGGCAGCACGATGGCCGGCGGCGGCGGGGTGCCGGCCGACTGGGTCAGCACTTCGTAGCCGGTCTCGGTGACGAGGATGGTGTGCTCCCACTGGGCCGACAGGCTGCGGTCGCGCGTCTTGATGGTCCAGCCGTCGTTCATCTCGCGGATCTCGCGGCGGCCGGCGTTGATCATCGGCTCGATGGTGAAGATCATGCCCGCTTCCAGCTTTTCCAGCGTGCCGGGGCGGCCGTAGTGCAGCACCTGCGGCTCCTCGTGGAAGATCTTGCCGATGCCGTGGCCGCAGAATTCGCGCACCACGCTGTAGCCGTTTTTCTCGGCATGCTGCTGGATCACGTGGCCGATGTCGCCCAGGTGCGCGCCCGGCTTGACCTTGGCGATGCCCAGCCACATGCATTCGTAGGTGACTTCGGACAGCCGGCGCGCCTGGATCGACGGGGTGCCGACGAAGAACATGCGGCTGTTGTCGCCGTGGTAGCCATCCTTGATGACGGTGACGTCGATATTGAGCACGTCGCCGTTCTTGAGCACCTTGTCGCCGGGGATGCCGTGGCAGATCACGTCGTTGACGGAGGTGCACACCGATTTCGGGTAGGGCGTGTAGCCCGGCGGGCAGTAGTTCAGCGGGGCCGGGATGGTGCCCTGGACGTTGACCATGTACTCATGGCACAGGCGGTCCAGTTCGCCCGTGGTCACGCCCGGCTTGACGAAGGGGGTGATGTAGTCGAGCACTTCAGCGCCGAGGCGGCCCGCCACGCGCATGCCTTCAATATCGGCGGGGGTTTTAATCGAAATGGACATAGGGGGATCGCAATCAGCAAGGGGAGGGGAAGCGGCCGGCTGTAGGGCTTAAGGCCACTCTTTACCCATATTATAGGGGAAGTTACTTCCCTTAGTGCTCAAGTCTGCCGAGGTGAGCACAGGTGCAATGTTGAGATTTAGGACGCCCGTCACGCCTGACTAACGCTCAGGGATGAGTCAGCCTATTTGGCTGGGCTGTTGCAACTCAGCTACGGGGCAGGCGTTCCCGAGTCAGCTGGGTTCGCTCAGTTGGGAATCGCCTTTGGCTTGTCAAAATCCAGCTCGTTGTCGCCGGCTTTGATTTTCACTTTCGACGCGCTGCCTAGTAGCGCGGACGCGAGCTCATCGGCCGGGTGTAGTGCTGGAGCCGGTTCGTGCTCGCGATTAAACAAGTTGCGGGACACGCTGGCTAACAACGTTTCAGGCATATCACTACCTGTCTCTTTTCTCCACTCGAGACCGGACTCGATTATCCAGTTCGCGCGGTTTACGTCTAGATAAAATTGCTGAAGCTGGAACTCAGAGGCGGAATGTTGTTCGGCCCAGCGATTTTGCCACCTAACGTAGTAAAGTACAGTGCCAATCAAGCCTGCCGAGAGGAGTGAAATGCGAAGCATTGACCAGTAGTGATCGAAGGGCGTGCTCTCGGCGGTGCTGCTCACTCCAAGTGACGAACTTGGCGGAGTTTTATGTGGCACCGCAACGCTGCTGTTCGCGGCGGCCGCTTGAGAGGGGTCACTCCGCTTACTTTCAGGGAGTTGCTGCATTCGACTAAATAGTTCAGGGGACAGCAGGAGTGCAAGAATGAATAGTATCATTAGGACGATACCTCCCTTAACCGGAAGCCGCTTTTTTTCGGTAGCCTGCGAAACCCCGAAATTTTGAATTCGAGCTTTCACGTCATCGAGCATCCTTTCGCGAATTTCCCGTCGTGCATGGGTATTGTTTCGGTCATCGACCTTCTTCAGCCGTTCGTTAAGCTCAGCTTCGACAGCCTCAAGTTTTAAAAGTTCAGCGTTGAGCCTGGTATCTTGCTCTCGCTTTCTGGATTCTAGCTCAGACTCCAAGTGCATCCTGCGATCAGTGAATTGCTCTTCGAGCCTCACGCCAACCTCAGCGCCCTGCCGGATGATGTCCGCCGCAGTCTGTTCCAGTCGTGTCAAGGTACTCTCGTGCAAGGCTGCCAAGACCGCGTGTTCCGGGATTGGAGTGTTCAACGACCTTTCTGGATCAAATGCCTTGAGGCGCCGGGTGACCTCGCTAATAATCTCGAGCCGTGCGGTTGCTTCGAGACCCGGATTCTGGGTGGTCTGAATTAGAATCTCGTCATATATCGGGGAGGAGTGGTCGCGTCCCCGCCGATAATACATCAACGTTAATCCCTGGATCGAAATTGATAGGTGTCGTATGACGGCTGAATTGAGCTCCAATATTTTTGCCCACTCGTCTGGTAACCCGCTCCCATCATTTTGCGTACGTAATGGACCTAGACTGATGTCTCCAACGGCCATACCGCCGTTGACGGCGCAGCCATAGTTGCGGCCGATTTCGCTAAAAACGTCAACTATAGTCTTGTCGCTGGCCGAAGGGATCTTAATGAGATATTCGCTCATCGCCGTCGTTCTTTCTGTTGGGTTGGGGCATTTCATTTTATCAAGATTCGATCACCGTGCAAGCTTATCTGCACGAATTTTTTTGCCGCACCGCCCTGTTATTTCGATTCCGGTCCACCTGATCCCGAGCAAATAAATGGGTGCTGTGCGGCTTCTGGTTGTGGAGGTGCCTCTTCTGGGCGGTCCACCCAATTTTTGTGGAATGCGGATGATCGAAATGCGTGGACTCGACCCAAAGCGCTATGGCTGCGTGTGATCTGAGTGCTCGAATGAGCGTTTGTAATTGAGGCAAACGCGGGTTGGGGTTGGGCTGAGGCAACCTTAAGTCGATCGACTAGCGCTGGCGCCGCTGGCCCTGGTCCAGCACGATGCGGCGCGCGATCGCGCTCGGGATGTCGGTGGTGGCCAGATATTGCCGGGTGGCGTCGGCGCCGAACACGTCCAGGTAGATCAGCGCGACCTCGACGGTGGCGGCGGTGGCCAGGTCGACGCGCCGGTCGTACAGGTTGCGGCTGCGAAGGGTCGTGTCGCGCTGCATGTTCTCTCCCGGCATTTTTTTGGCGTGTTCTGGTGTTCTGAGCTCTGCCATTCTCGGCAAAGTCTGCGATAAGTCGCCTATGATGCGGGGCTAATCGGCAGCGGTATCGATCTGCTTCAATGCGTGCTCGTTTAGCAGTGCTTGCGCGGCGCGCCCGCAACTCTTGAACATTGGCCGGAACCCGGTTAGAATCTCGGGTTGCTCGGATCGGTATCGAGCAATGTTGTCAAATAGTCCGAAATTTTTTTGAAATCGCGAATCCGGTCGCAAAGGGTGCCTCGACAGGTGACTGACCGGATTCCAGACCCAACCCTGGAGATTTACATGTCCGTTACGATGCGTGAAATGCTGGAAGCCGGTGTCCACTTTGGCCACCAGACCCGTTTTTGGAATCCAAAAATGGCCCCCTTCATCTTTGGTCACCGCAACAAGATCCATATCATCAATCTGGAAAAGACGATGGGTATGTATCAGGAAGCGATGAAGACCATTCGCCAGATCTCCGCCAACCGCGGCACGATCCTGCTGGTGGGCACCAAGCGCCAGGCCCGCGACATCATCGCCGCTGAAGCGCAACGCGCCGGCGTGCCTTACGTCGATCAGCGCTGGCTGGGCGGCATGCTGACCAACTTCAAGACCATCAAGACCTCGATCAAGCGCCTGAAGGACATGGAAGCCCAGATCGAAGACGGTTCGGTCGAAAAGCTGTCCAAGAAAGACGCGCTGATGTTCACCCGCGAACTGGCCAAGCTGCAGAAGTCGATCGGCGGCATCAAGGACATGAACGGCGTGCCTGACGCGATCTTCGTTGTCGACGTTGGCTACCACAAGGGCGCCATCACCGAAGCCGGCAAGCTGGGCATCCCCGTCATCGGCGTGGTCGACACCAACCACTCGCCTGAAGGCGTGACCCACGTGATCCCTGGTAACGACGACTCGTCCAAGGCCATCACCCTGTACGCACGCGGCGTGGCCGATGCGATCCTGGAAGGCCGTGCCAACGCCACCAACGACGTGGTCGAGCTGGTCAAGGCATCGGGCGACGACTTCGTCGAAGTGTCCGAGCAGGCTTAAGCGGGCTTACATTCCTCGGCAGCCGCGCGCTGCCTGAGTCGAAGCAAAAAAGGGGTGTCTTTGGCTCCCCTTTTTTTTAAACCGAATACGTTATCAATTCGAATAGTTCCGTTGTGCAAACGGTACGTTCACAAGTTAGGAGAATCACATGGCAGCGATTACTGCAGCGATGGTAGGCGAACTGCGCGGCAAGACCGACGCACCGATGATGGAATGCAAGAAGGCGCTGACCGAAGCCGAAGGCGACATGGCCCGTGCGGAAGAGATCCTGCGCGTCAAGCTGGGCGGCAAGGCATCGAAGGCATCGTCGCGTATCACCGCCGAAGGCGTGGTAGCGGCTTACATCTCGGGCAACGTGGGCGCCCTGCTGGAAATTAACAGCGAAACCGACTTCGTCGCCAAGAACGACGACTTCCTGGCCCTGGCCAACAGCGCCGCCAAGCTGGTCGTGGAAAACAACCCGGCCGACGTCGCAGCCCTGCTGGCCCTGCCAGCTGGCAACGGCCAGACCCTGGATGAAGTGCGTACCGCCCTGATCGGCAAAATCGGCGAAAATATGTCGATCCGCCGCTTCCAGCGTTTCGAGACCACCGGCAAGCTGGCTTCGTACCTGCACGGCACCCGCATCGGCGTGATCGTCGACTACGACGGCGCCGACGAGCAAGTGGGCAAGGACGTGGCCATGCACATCGCCGCGATGAAGCCGGTGGCGCTGTCGTCGGACCAGGTGCCTGCCGAACTGATCGAGAAAGAGCGTTCGGTGGCCCAGCTGAAGGCCCAGGAAGACGCGGACAAAGCCGCTGCCGAAGGCAAGCCGGCCCAGTCGCCTGAGATCCTGGCCAAGCGCCTGGAAGGCTCGGTCCAGAAGTACCTGAAGGAAGTGTCGCTGCTGAACCAGGCGTTCGTGAAGAACGACAAGCAGTCGATCGAGCAGTACCTGAAGTCGGCCAACACCACCGTGAAAGGCTTCACGATGTATGTGGTGGGCGAAGGCATTGAAAAGAAAGTCGACGACTTCGCTGCGGAAGTCGCAGCGCAAATGGCTGCGTCGAAACAGTAAGCGCAGTAAGTTGGAAAGCGGGCCGCAAGGCCCGTTTTTTTAATGTGCGGCATCTGGCATGGATCGATGCCGGGGCTTCACCCGTGCCTCGTGCCGGCCGCACAGCGTTACCGAATACAAACCGTCACACTTATTGGAGCCCACACATGTCGAAACCAGCCTACAAACGCGTCCTCCTGAAATTGTCTGGCGAGGCGCTGATGGGCGATGACCCGTATGGCATCAATCGCGGCACCATCGAGCGCATGGTCGCCGACGTGGCCGAAGTGGCGAAGCTGGGCGTGGAACTGGCCGTCGTGATCGGCGGCGGCAACATCTTCCGTGGCGTCGCCCCCGGTGCGCAGGGCATGGACCGCGCCACCGCCGACTATATGGGCATGCTGGCCACCGTGATGAACGCGCTGGCCCTGGCCGATGCCATGAAACACGTGGGCATCACCGCGCGCGTGATGTCGGCCATCGGCATCGAGCAGGTGGTCGAGCCCTACGTGCGTCCGAAGGCACTGCAGTACCTGGAAGAAGGCAAGGTCGTGGTGTTCGCAGCCGGCACCGGCAACCCGTTCTTCACCACCGACACCGCGGCCGCCCTGCGTGGCGCGGAGATCGGCGCCCAGATCGTCCTGAAGGCAACCAAGGTCGATGGCGTCTATACTGCCGATCCACAGAAGGATCCAGGCGCCACCCGCTACGAATCGCTGACTTTCGATGAAGCCATCTCGAAGCAGTTGCAAGTCATGGATGCCACCGCCTTCGCCCTGTGCCGCGACCAGAAGCTGCCGATCAAGGTGTTCTCGATCACCAAGCCGGGCGCGCTGATGGCCGTCGTCATGGGCGCCGATGAAGGCACCCTGGTCCACGTCTGATAACGAATAACCTGAACAAGGAGAGCAGCATGACTATCGCTGACGTCAAGAAAAATGCCCAGGACCGCATGGTCAAGTCGATCGATACCCTGAAGGCCGACCTGGCCAAGGTTCGCACCGGCCGCGCCCACCCGGGCCTGCTGGACAGTGTCACCGTCGAGTACTACGGCACCCCGACTCCGTTGAGCCAGGTGGCGAATGTCACCCTGATGGATGCCCGCACCATCTCGGTCCAGCCGTTCGAAAAGAAGATGGCCGCCGCCATCGAACGCGCGATCCGCGATTCGGACCTCGGCCTGAATCCATCCTCCCAAGGCGACGGTATCCGCGTGCCGACCCCGCCGCTGACCGAAGAACGCCGCAAGGAAATGGTCAAGCTGTGCAAGAGCGAAGCCGAAGACGCCAAGATCGCCGTGCGCAACATCCGCCGCGATGCCAACGAAGGCTTGAAAAAGCTCATCAAGGACAAGGCCATCTCGGAAGACGAAGAGCGCCGCGCACAGGATGAAATCCAGAAGCTGACCGACAAGTTCATCGCCGATATCGACAAGCTGGTGGCCGAGAAAGAGAAGGAAGTGCTGACGGTTTAACGTTGGGTAAAGGTAGGAAGGGCGCAGCCCGTTCGCCTGGGCTGGGGCGCCATTCCTGCCGCTATCCCTAAGACCGTCATCCTGGCGGAGGAGGGTGTTGCAGAACGCTGAAAGCTGAAAGCATTCCTTTGCTGACCCCAAAACCGTCATTCCCGCGCAGGCGGGAATCCATGGCGCGTTCCGTCAGTGGCACGGTCCCACTCTGAGCAGACGCGCTATGGATCCTGGCCTTCGCCAGGATGACGGTTTTTGATGTGCGGGTGTATGCATACGGCAAGCGCCTTACCGCCCACCCCCCCCCCAAAGCGAAGCCAAAGCATGACGGGCACCCATGCAAGGGAGTAATATAGCGCCCTTGCGCAGTTCCCATTGGTCAGGATTTATGATTTTCAAAAGTTCCACCACAGAAGTACCCGAAGTGGCGGTCGTGCCGCGCCACGTGGCCATCATCATGGACGGCAACGGCCGTTGGGCCACCAAGCGTTTCCTGCCCCGCGTGGCAGGCCACGTCAAGGGCGTGGAAGCGGTGCGCGAGATCGTCGAAGCCTGCGCCCTGCGCGGGGTGGAATACCTGACCCTGTTCGCGTTCTCCTCGGAAAACTGGCGCCGCCCGGAAGAGGAAGTCTCGCTGCTGATGAAGCTGTTCGTCACGGCGCTGGAGCGCGAAGTCTCCAAGATGCACGCCAATAACATTCGCCTGAAAGTAGTGGGCGACCTGTCGCGCTTTGACGGCAAGCTGCGCGAGATGATCGCCGCCGCCGAGCGCCGCACCGCCAACAATACCCGCCTGACGGTTACCGTGTGCGCCAACTATGGCGGACGCTGGGATATCATTCAGGCCGCCGGCAAGATGGCAGCAACGCACCCGGGCGCGACCGAATTTACCGAAGAGCAGTTGTCCGAACACCTGGCCATGGCCTACGCGCCCGAGCCCGACCTGTTCATCCGCACCGGCGGTGAGCAGCGCATTTCGAACTTCCTGCTGTGGCAACTGGCGTATGCCGAGCTGTACTTCACCGACACGTTCTGGCCCGATTTCAACATGGCTGCGCTGGATGCGGCCATCGCGTCCTACCAGCAGCGCGAGCGCCGTTTCGGCCGCACAGGCGAACAACTGACCAGGAAAAATTAATGCTCAGAACCCGAATCATCACTGCGCTTGTCCTTCTCGTCATCCTGCTCGCAGTGCTGTTCGGCGGGTATTACCCGGCATTTGCCGCCGTCCTGCTGGTCTTCCTGCTGGCCGCCGAAACCGAGGCGTTCCAGCTGTTCCAGTCCTCGCGCAAGCAGGCGCTGGTCATCAGCGCGTTCTGGACCGCCGCGTTTGCCTACGCTTTTGTCTATCGCCACCAGCCGGCCACGCTGACCTTCTGGTTCGCGCTGGCCTCGATCATCTGGCTGATGCGCTTCGTGCCGTCCTTGAAATTCGGCCTGCCGCCGGCCGGCGGTCCGCGCAACTCCGTGCTCGGCACCCTGTATGCCGTCACCATCGTGGCCTGCTTCGCCGCCATCGTGCTGTTCTTTAACCATTCCCCCGTGTACCTGCTGTCGGTCATGGCGCTGGTGTGGATCGCCGATATCGGCGCTTATTTCTCCGGCAAGGCCTTCGGCAAGCGCAAGCTGGCGCCGTCGATTTCCCCCGGCAAATCCTGGGAGGCGCGATTGGCGGCGGCATCGCGGTGCTGGTGCTGGCCACGATCTCGGTGCTGGTGGGCGGACCGGTATTGAACGATACCTTCGCCGTTCAGGTCCAAGCAAAGCTGGGCTGGGCGGCGCTGGCCGGCATCCTGACCGTGCCGCTGCTGCTGGTGTTGTGCCTGGCCGTGCTGCACTCGCATTACGCCAACCACCCGGGCGTGGCTGGCGCGCTGCGCGGCATGGCGGCGGTGGCGGCCGGGCTGATCGCCGCCACCGGCATCAAGCTCGCCGCGGCACTGCGCAACCATCCGCTGCCCGGCTGGTTCAGCGGCGCCGCTGCCGTGCTGTGCGTGGCGATGCTGGTGGTCTTCAAGG
>JBKHWY010000012.1:0-8594 GCA_046566285.1 Gammaproteobacteria bacterium
TTCACCAGCAGCATGAATGGCAACGTGGTGGACGTGTACAACTTCAGCATGGCGCCGGGTGTACCGGTCAAGTCGTATCCCTATGGCGGCTGGACCAACCAGCAATGGCTGCTGGTGCCGACCGACACCCCGTACTTCAAGGTCCGCAACCGCAACAGTGGCCTCATGCTGGACAATAAGGATGGCAGCATGGCCGATGGCGGCATCGTCCAGCAGTACACCGACAACAACCTGGCGCCCCAGCGCTGGCTGCTGGAGCGGGCCAACTAGGCTCGCCCCGGGCGCTAGCGCGCGCCCTTCACGCTCTGCAGCAGGAAGGAATCCTGGCGGCAGCTGTTGGCCGAGCGCTTGACTTCGGCCGGGCTGCAGCTGGCCGAGGCGCCGCGCTTGTCGAAGCACACGCGCACCTCGCGCAGGAAGCGCCCACCGCCGCCGCAGAAGGGCAGCACGGCGTCTGGCGCCAGGGCCGGGTTGGCGGCCTTGAACGCGCGCGCCAGGTCGCTGCGGTTGGTGCGCACGGGCGCAAGCGGCTGCTGGAAGGCGCCCGGCACCGCCACGCCATCCTTCAGTCGGGCCGACAGGGCAAAATAGGACGCCGGGTCCAGCCCGGAACAGGTGCCGTGCTTTTTCCATTCGTGCTCGATCATGCCTGGCGACGGAAACAGGCTGGCGTAGCGCGCGCGCACTTCGCTGGGCAGGCGCTGGTTGCTACAGCTTTCCGGGTAGCCGTTCACGTACTGCGGCCACAGGCCATGCAGCACGAAACCGAGCGGGCGGGCGCGGTCGCACTGGTTCGGATCGCTGTGGGTGGCGCAGTACGAGGGCGACCAGCTCAGCGACACCGCGTAGTAGTCGAACTGGCCGGCTTCGCCGCGGGCCTGGGGCCGGCGCGCATCCGCCGCGGCGCATGCCGCCAGCAGGGTGATGAAAATGATGCTTCGAATCGGGTTCATGCCATTCCTTGACGCTGGGATCACGGGCGTCATTGTAGCGGCAGCGCCGCCTGGTCGGACAGGCTGCCGGACAGGCGATAGTCGGGCGGCACCTGGTAGGGATACAGCTGGCCCATGAGGGCGGCGAGGATCGACACCGCCAGCATTGCGCCGACCACGCCCGCCCCGGCCACGATGCCCGCGCGCAGGCGGGGGTGGCTGCGCGTCAGGCGCGCCAGCGCGCAGCCCACGTGGACGAACAGGGCCAGGATCGCAAGGAAGTAGTAGGGCACGAAGAAGAGTGGATAGCCGCCCGGCTGCAGCCCGGCCGCGCCGAAATGCACATTGGTGTCCAGGCCGAACAGGGCGCGTCCGGCCAGCACGGCCGACACATGGATCAGGAAGAACAGCGCCAGGTAGGCGCCGGAGAGCGCCTGCACGCGCGCGAACCAGCCGTGGGCGCCCGGGCGCGCGCGCAGCAGCGCGACGCCACTGGCGGCCTGCAGGGCCACGGCCAGCAGCAGCACCGTTTCGATCAGCGGCTGGCGGTACACGGCGCGCGCCTGTTCCATGAAGGCCAGGTGCGCATCGATGCCGCCCAGGGCCGCCGTGTGGTTGGCCATGTGCAGCATGGCGAAAGCGGCCGTGATCGCGGCCGCGCTCCGGTGAACGGTCCTGTGCGCAAACATGCTGGGCATCCCTTCAAGCACGCCCCGGGTGGGGCGCATCGTGCCCGTATTGTCGACAACCGCGGCGGGCCTGGCTTGAACGAATGCGACAGGCTAGAACGCGTAGCGGGCGGTCAGCTGCACGCTGCGCGGTGCACCCGGCAGGTTCAGGTTGGGTGCGCTGCCGTGACCGGCCACGATATACGCCCGGTCGAACAGGTTCGTCACGTTCACCTGCACATCCACGTGGCCGGCGCGATAAAAGCCCAGCAGGTCGGCCGTCACGTACGACGGCAGGCGCACCGTATTACCCGGATTGGCGAAGCGTTCGCCCACGTAGTTGACGCCGCCGCCCACGCCGAAGCCGCCAGCCAGGGCCTTGCTGGCCCACAGGTTGGCGCTGTGCACCGGGGTGAGGGTGGGGCGCTTGCCCTGCACGGGCTGGCCGGCGTCGCGCGCCGGGGATGCGGTGATGCGTCCATCCAGCCAGGCATAGCCGCCCCAGACCTGCACGCCGCCCGGCAGCGCGCCGCTGAGGGTGAGTTCCACGCCGTCGCTGCGCTGGGTGCCGATCGGCACCAGCTTGTTGGTGGCCGGGTCGGTGGCCTTGATATTCGTGCGCTCCAACCGGAACAGCGACGCCGTGGCCGACAGCGCGCCGCCGAAGAAGTCGAACTTGCCGCCCACCTCCCGGCTGGTGGTTTCCTCCGGCGCGATCTGGGCGTTGTTGGCCGCCAGCGGGAACGCTTCGGCCGAGGGCTGGAACGACTTGCTGAACGAGGCGTAGTACGACTGCTCCAGCGTGGGCTGGTACACCAGCCCTGCGCGCGGGCTCCAGGCGCGGTCCACGCGGGCCAGGTTCGGCTGCCCGGGGCGGCGCTCCTCTGTGCCTTGTTCGAAGCGGTCATAGCGCACGCCCGCCAGCGCCTTCCAGTGTTCCGACAGGGTGGCCAGGTCCTGCACGTAGCCGCTGGCCACCTTCAGCGTGCCGACGTTGTCGGTAGCGGCGGCCACGTTCACGGTGAGGGGCAGCACCGGCAGTACGGGATTGAACAGGGCGACGGTCGCGATGGCGTTCTGGGTGCGGAACACCTGGTCCTTGGTTTGCTTGCCGAATTCGACACCGTACAGGATCTGGTGGGCCATGCCCGCCAGGGTGGCCTGTTGCGTGAGCTCGGTCTGGTTGAACCAGCCCTGTTCGTCGCGCAGCACATTGCTGCGGTTGAGGGACGCGGTCTGCGCGCTTTCGTTGACCGCGCCGACCAGGGTGTTGTTGCGGTCCAGCGAGTAGCTGTACGAGCGCAAGGCGTTACGCAGCGACCACGCTTTGTCGAAGCGGTGCTCCAGGGTGAAGCCGGCCGCGTGCACGCGCGCCTGGGAGTAGTCGACGTCGCGCGCATTGGCCGCGCCATAGTAGGTGCTTGAGTCCACCGTCACCGGCCGCCCCTGGTAGGCCGGGATGCCGAAGTCGGTCACGCGCCGGTCGGACAGGTATTCGGCCTGCAGCAGCAGGCGGGTGTCCTGCCCCAACTTGAACGAGAACGAAGGGGCGAAGGCTTCGCGCTCGAGAAATTGCTGGTCGCGGTAGCTGTTCGCACGCTCGACCGCGCCGGTGATGCGCAGACCCGCGCCGCTCACCGGGTCGGTGCGCGCCAGGTCGATCTCGCCGCGGCGCTGGTGCCAGCTGCCCGCCTGCAGCGTCACCTCGCTGCGGTCGATGCCCGGCTTCTTGCTGATGCGGTTGATGAGCCCTCCGGACGAGCCGCGTCCGTACAGCACCGAGGCCGGGCCCTTGATGACTTCCACCTGTTCGATATTGGACAGGTCGCGGAAGTACAAGGCGTCGTCGCGCAGGCCGTCGATGAACTGGTCGGCGATGGCGGAAAAGCCGCGCAGGGTGACCTGGTCGCGCTGGCCGTCGCCATGCGACAGGCCGACGCCGGGGACGAGGCGCAACACGTCCTGCATCGAGCGCACGCCCTGGTCGCGCAGCAGCTGCTGGGGCACCACGTTGACGGTCTGGGGAATGTCGCGCAGGGGCGCGTCGATCTTGGTGGCGCTGGTGGCAGTGGGGGCGTTGTACGTGGGTTCGGGCGCCGCGCTGGCCGTGACGCTGATTTCGTCGAGCTGCTGCGGGGTGGTGGAAGCCGGGGCCTGGGATTGAGCCTGGGCGAGGTGGGGGAGGGCCAGTGCTGCCAGCAGCGCGAGCGGGGTCTTGCGAAGTGCCATTGATGCGTTCCTGCGGTGAGTGTCGCTGGCTGGCTAGCGCGTACAAGACGCCTGGCTGGCTGGGGTGGGGTGATTCAGGCGGTGAGGATCAGCTTGCCGAGCTGGGTCACGCGCAGCCGGTAGATCCGGCCTTCGTGATCGATATCGATGACTTGCCGATCCTTGAACAGCTCACGGCTGCTGATCGGGGCCGGCTGCGCGGCCGGCGCGGTCGGCTGCGCCTGGGCAGCGCCGGGCGCCGCCTTGTCCTGCGGAGAATTCGACATGGAGAGCCTTTTGTTGAGAATGAGAATGATTCCTATTTAGATTATTGACCATTTTGTCATGACATGCAAGCACCCAGGCTGAAGCAGTTCAAGAAAATACCCACCAATCTAGTTGAGAATAATTCTCATTTAGATTAATATCGGTTCGATAGCCAGCCCCCCATGCCGCCCCGCGGCGCAGGCAGCCCGCTTCCCGTTTTCGATCCCTGTGGAGGTGGCGATGCAAATGGTGACGATGCAAGAAGTGACATCGATGATGAAGGCGCGTCCGGCCCAGAACCGGCCCATGGACATTCAGTCGGCGCGGGTGCGGGCCAGCCTGCGCGCGGCGCTGGCGGCCGGTGGCGAACCGCTGTGCGCGTATGTGTACGACCTGGCCGAGCTGCGCGCGCATGCGCACGCCATGGTCGCTGCGCTGCCCCGCAACTGCGAACTGTTTTATTCGGTGAAGGCGAACGCCGATCTGCCCGTGCTGGAGACGCTGGCGCCCATCGTGCACGGCTTTGGCGTGGGTTCAAGCGCCGAGCTGTCCTGGGTGCGCCAGCATTTTCCGTACAAGCCGCTGGCCTTCAGCGGGCCGGGCAAGCACGAGCGCGACCTGGACAACGCCCTCTCCCAGCAGGTCGATTGCCTGCATGTGGAAAGCCTGGCCGAGATCGAGCGACTGGCTGCCGTGTGCCGGCGGCGCGGCCAATCGCAGCCGATCCTGCTGCGCGTGAACCTGCCGGCCGATCTGCTGGCCGGCATCGGCCAGGTAGCGCTGGCCCGGCCCACGCCATTCGGCATTGGCGCGGGCAGCCTGCACGCCTGCCTGATGCGGCTGCTGGACCATCCGCAGCTCGAACTACGCGGCTTTCACTTCCATCTGGCCACGCACCAGATCAGCGCTCACCGGCACCTGCAATTGATCGAAGCGTGCCTGAAGCAGGTGCGCACCTGGATCGGCACCTATCGGCTGCGGATCGACCAGGTCAACGGGGGGGGGGGCGTGGGGATCAACTACTGCGAACCCGGCCAGCAGTTCGACTGGGCCTGGTTCTGCCGCGCGCTCGACCAGCTGCTGGACGGCTGCCGCCTGAAGGTGCGTTTCGAACTCGGGCGGTACGTGAGCGCGGCCTGCGGCTACTATGCGATGCAGGTCATCGACATCAAGCGCAGCCACGGCACGACCTTCGTGGTGGGCCGCGGCGGCTCGCACCACTTCCGCACGCCGGCCGCGCATGGGCACAGTCATCCTTTTCACGTGCTGCCGGTGGCGTCCTGGCCGTATTCGTTCGAGCGGCCGCGCGCGGCGCGCGAAGCGGTCAGCGTGGTCGGGCAGCTGTGTTCACCGGGCGACCTGCTGGCCTTCGATGCGCCGGTGGAGCAGGTGGCCTGCAACGACGTGCTGGTGTTCCCGCTTGCGGGGGCCTACGCGAACCACGGCGCGCAGCACGGCTGTCTGAATGCCAGTGTCCGCCAATGGTACCTGCCAGCTAGTTGACCTTGTCGACCACCAGGTGGTGGGCGTCGTCGAACACCCAGGTCTTCTCGTAGTCGACCTCGAACAGGTGGCCGTCCGGATCCTTGAAGTAGCCGGCGATGCCCCAGTGCGTACGGGTGGCCGGCTTGACGATGGTGCCGCCCGCTTCGGCGGCGCGCGCCAGAATCGCCGGCACCTCCTCGGGCGTTCTGGCCAGGTGGATCAGCGCGATGCCGGCGAAGCCTCCCTTGGCGCTGGTGGGCTCCAGCGCATCCTTGGCCAGGTCGTCCCGGTTGATGAGGGCAATGGCATAACCGCCCATGTCGAACTTGGCGAAGCCCTCGTTCCCGGTCGGGGACCTGGTCCAGCCCAGCTTCTCGAAGAAGCGCGTCGAGCGCGCCACGTTGTCCACGCCCAGCAGCACCAGGTGCATGCGCTGGCTCGGCGGCAGCGCATGCACGCCGCGTGAAGGGAAGGTATGGCCGACCGGCTGGTCGAGCATGGCGGGATTCTTGGCGTGGCTGGTCATGGCGAGGAAGACGAGGCTGAGCAAAAGTTTGTTCACGGAGTCTGTATTTTAGTGTAACGTTTTCAATACGATAACCAATCAGGGGGCGACGATGAAAAGGTGCTTGATGGCCGCAGCCGTTGGCGCGGCGCTGTTCTGCCAGCCCGCGCTGGCGAAAATCCACGTTCTCAACTTTACCGGCACCGTGACCGACACGGTCAACACCTCGAACGACGCGCACGACAGCGTGCCCGGATGGGTGCCGGGCACCAGCATCGAAAAGGGCGCCCACATCGTCGGCAGCTTCTCCTTCGAGGGCAACGAGGCGCCATGGCTGGCCTCGCCCCCAGCCACTGATTTTCATTTCAATGCGCCGTTCACCTATGCGTTCTCGGTTCCCGCGAGCGGCATCGAGACCGGCCAGGGCGGCGGCTACCTCTCGGCCGAGCAGTCGGAGGGCGACCGCGTGTTCCGCATGGGCGGCGCGACCAGCCCGTATGTGATCCTGTCCTACGAGCTGCGCGGACATCCGGCCGACCCCAGCGCGCCGTTCACGCTCGCGCCCGAGGGCTTCGCGCAGCAGTCCTTCAATGTGTACTGGTACGACTCCGGATTTATCCGCTACTACTTCGACGCCCACATCGACAGCGTGGTGGACGTCACGCCCGTGCCCGAACCGGCCACCTACGGCATGCTGCTGGCAGGGCTGGCGCTGGTCGGCGCGGCCGCGCGCACACGCCGGCGATAGGCCAGCATCACATCAGGATGACGTCGTACTGTTCCTGGTGATATGAATTCTCGACCTGCAGCGAAATCTGCTTGCCGATGAAGTCGCCCAGCATGGCCAGGTGCTGGGACTCTTCTTCCAGGAACAGGTCCACCACCTCCTGCGAGGCCAGGATGCGGAATTCGCGCGGGTTGAACTGCTTGGCTTCGCGCAGCAGCTCGCGCAGGATCTCGTAGCAGATGGTGCGGCTGGTCTTGACCTGCCCCTTGCCGCTGCAGGCCGGGCAGGGCTCGCACAGGATGTGGGCGAGCGACTCGCGCGTGCGCTTGCGGGTCATTTCCACCAGGCCCAGCGCCGAGAAGCCGCTGACCGACACCTTGGTGCGGTCGCGCGCCAGCGCCTTCTTGAGTTCTCCGAGCACGGCGTTGCGGTGCTCGTTGTTGTCCATGTCGATGAAGTCGAGGATGATGATCCCGCCCAGGTTACGCAGGCGCAGCTGGCGTGCGATGGCATGCGCCGCTTCCAGGTTGGTCTTGAAGATCGTGTCGGCGAAATTGCGCCCGCCCACGAAACCGCCCGTGTTGACGTCGATGGTCGTCATCGCTTCGGTCTGGTCGACGATCAGGTAGCCGCCGGACTTCAGGTCCACGCGCCGGCCCAGCGCGCGCAGGATCTCTTCCTCCACGCCGTACAAATCGAACAGCGGGCGCTCGCCGGTGTAGTGCAGCAGCCGTGGCAGCACGCTGGGCGTATAGGTCTTGGCGAATTCCACCAGCATGGCGTGGTTCTCGCGCGAGTCCACCTGGATGCTGGCGGTTTCGTCGTGGACGAAGTCGCGCAGCACGCGCTGGGCCAGGTTCAGGTCCTGGTACAGGAGGCTGGTGGGCGGGCGCGTGCGGGCGCCATGCGTGATCGCGCTCCAGGTCTTGCGCAGGTAGTCGATGTCGGCCGCCAGGTCCGAGTCGGACGCTTCCTCGGCCATCGTGCGCACGATGTAGCCGCCTTTTTCATCCGCCGGCAGCAAGCCTTGCAGGCGCGTGCGCAGCAGTTCGCGTTCGGATTCCTTCTCGATCTTCTGCGAGATGCCGATATGGCTGTCCTGCGGCAGGTAGACCAGCATGCGTCCGGCGATCGAGATCTGGGTGGACAGGCGTGCGCCCTTGGTGCCGATCGGGTCCTTGATGACCTGGACGGTCAGCACCTGGCCGTCGAACAGGATTTTCTCGATCGGGGTGGGGGCCACGTTGGGGCCGTCGTGGCTGCGCGCTTCCCAGATGTCGGCCACGTGCAGGAAGGCGGCGCGCTCCAGGCCGATGTCGATGAAGGCCGACTGCATGCCCGGCAGCACGCGCACCACCTTGCCCAGGTAGACATTCCCGGCCAGCCCGCGCGTCAGCGTGCGTTCAATGTGCAGCTCTTGAACGGCGCCTTGCAGGATCAGCGCCACGCGCGTCTCCTGCGGGGTGATGTTAATCAGGATGTCTTCAGTCATGAGGGCTTGCCGGTGCGATTGTATAAGTTGCTATCTTACACTGGCTATGGGACGGTGGTTGTTGGCTTACGCTGCGTTTTTACCGTAGGTGCGCGGTGTTTGAAATAACGTGCTTGACTTCTTCGCTCCGAGATTTCGCACGCGTTGCGCACCGCTTTTATCAACCGACAGACTAGAAACCGTCATTCCGAGCATTGCTCGAAATGACTCCTGGCGAAGGAGGGTGTTGCAGAACGCTAGAAGCATTCCTTTGCTGACCCCAAAACCGTCATTCCCGGCCTCGGCGGCCCCCTTGGCGGGAATCCATGGC
>JBKHWY010000012.1:8604-20124 GCA_046566285.1 Gammaproteobacteria bacterium
AATCCCCGCCAAGGGGGCCGCCGAGGCCGGGGATGACGTGCTAAAGGTGGTGGTGCAAATGTGTGCAGCGGGGCTTTCGCAACACCCTCGAAGGCCAGGATGACGTCGATAGGGTTATCGAGTTTTCAAATGACCGACTTCGGCACCGTTCGTAGCGCTGAACCTCAGGCCAGCGGCAAGCCCGCCTTGCGCAGCAGCTGGGCCGTCTCGAACAGGGGCAGGCCGACGATGCCCGAATGGCTGCCTTCGATATGCTCGACAAACAGCGCCGCCATGCCCTGCAGCCCGTAGCCGCCGGCCTTGTCGTACGGCTCGGTGGTGGCGCAGTAGGCGCGGATCGAGGCCGGGGAGAGCTTGGCAAAGCGCACGTTCGACACCTGGGTCAGCTGCTCGGCCATGTTGGTGAACTGGACCGCCACCGAAGTAAGCACCTGGTGCGTGCGGCCCGACAGGCGTTCCAGCATCTGCATGGCTTCGGCGTTGCTGCCCGGTTTGCCGAGGATCTCGCCATCGATGGTGACGGTGGTATCGGCTGCCAGCACGGGGCGCACCGTCAGGCGCCGGGTCTGCACCATGTTCCAGGCAAAGGCGGCCTTTTCGCGCGCCACCCGCGCCACGTACTCGCGCGGGTCTTCTTCGGAAAACGCTTCTTCGGTCACGTCCGGGCCGCGCGGGGTGTCATTGCGCAGCATGAGCAGTTCGAATTCCACGCCGATCTGCCGCAGCAGTTCACGCC
Source organism: Gammaproteobacteria bacterium (assembly GCA_046566285.1). Lineage (GTDB taxonomy): Bacteria > Pseudomonadota > Gammaproteobacteria > Burkholderiales > Burkholderiaceae_D > Telluria_A. The sequence continues at coordinate 9,341 of JBKHWY010000012.1, forward strand.
GGCGCGGGCTTTTCGAAGCCAGGTAGATTTTCTTGTCGAGCGGTCTCATCGAAATAGCGAAGGGTTACACGCGATGATAGGGGTGGTTTTGCGTGATGGACCACGCCCGATACAGCTGCTCGGCAAGCATAACACGCACGATGCCATGGGGGAGCGTCATGCTGGAGATGCGAATCAGGCCCTCGGCGCGCGCCGTGAGCGCGGGATCGAGACCGTCCGCCCCGCCGATCAGGAAGGCAATGTCGCGCCCGTCCTGCTGCCATTGCTGCAGCTGCTGGGACAGCCCGACGCTGGTGAGGTCGCGCCCACGCTCGTCCAGCGCGATGATGCGCACGCCCTTGGGCAGGACCGCTTCGATGCGTTCGCGTTCGAGCGCCATGGCGGTGGCCGCCGTCTTGCTGCCGGAGCGCTCCACCGGCTTGATTTCCTTGAGCACGATGCGCAGCTCGGGCGGCATGCGCTTGGTGTACTCGGCAAAGCCGGTCTCGATCCAGCCCGGCATCTTGTGGCCCACCGCAGCGATCATCAGCTGCATGTGGGCTTACTCGTCGGCCGCGGCTTTTTTGGCGACGCGCTTGATGACCTTTTTCACCGGCGCTTCCTCGCCACCCGTTGCCTCGGCCTTCTTGGCCGGCGCACGCTTCTTCGGCAGCGCCTTCAAGGCTTCAACGGCCGCGGTCTCGGACTTGCTCGGCTCGACCTTGACGGTCTTGCCCTTGGGGACGGCAGCGGCTTTTTTCGCAGGCGCCTTGGCGGCGGCGGTCTTGGCCGGGGCTTTCTTGGCGGCGACCTTGCGTTCCTTGACCGGCTTGGCTTCCGGCGTGTCCTGGTTGGCGGCCAGGTGCTTGGACTTCGGCTTGGCCGCATCCGCCTCGGCCGCTTCGGCCGTGCTCTTGCGCTTGGCCGCGCCCAGCTTCACAGGCTTCTCGCCCCAGATTTCTTCCAGGCGGTAGTACTGGCGGATGGCCGGCTGCATGATGTGGACAATGATGTCGCCCAGGTCCACCAGCACCCATTCACCGGTGTCTTCGCCCTCGATGCCGACCACGTCGCCGCCGGCTTCCTTGACCTTGTCGCGCACCGAAGCGGCCAGCGCCTTGGTCTGGCGGTTCGAGGTGCCCGAGACGACGGCGATCCGGTCGAACAGGCTGGTCAGTCCGGTGGTGTCGAACATGACGATGTCCTGGCCCTTGACGTCTTCAAGCGCATCGACCACCAGGGTCTGAAGTTTCTTAATATCCATTAGGTGTTATATAAATTATGTTGTTGAATATAGTCTAGCACCACCGGCGCGAGACCCCGATTCGGGTGTTCGCGCTGGCCGAGCGCCTTGCGGATCTGGGTGGACGAGACGTCCACGGCCAGGGTATGCGCCAGGGTAGCCAGACCTGATGCACGGGTGCGCAGCTGCGCCGGTTCGGCCCGGCGCTGCTGGAGTTCTTGGGCCACTTCCGGCGGCAGGGCCGCGTCCTCGAGGGCAAAGCCGGGGCGGGCCGCCACGCCGATGTGGGCCAGGTCGAACAGGCCGCGCCACTCGACCCAGCTGTCCAGGTGCTGGAGCTGGTCGGCGCCCATCAGGAACACGATGGAAGCATCCGGCCCCAGCTCGGCGCGCACATTGCGCAGCGTCTCGATGGTGTAGGTCGGCGTGGTCCGCTCGATCTCCTGGCGGTCGATGACGATCGGCAGGCCGGCCGCGCAGAAGGCCAGTTCCAGCATGGCGATGCGCTGCTCGGCCGTGGCCTGCAGGCCGCGCTTCTGCCATGGATTACCGGCCGGGATCACGCGCAGCAGGTCGGGCCGCAGCAGGTCGTTGAAGAGGGCGGCAAGCGCGACGTGACCTTCGTGGACCGGATCGAAACTGCCTCCCAGCAGTGCGACGCAAAACGTCACGCGGCCAGCCAGTCGCGGTGAACCAGGAAGTCGCTGTACAGGCGCGCCTCCGCGCTGCCGGCTTCCGGATGCCAGTCGTAGCGCCACTTCACGATGGGCGGCATCGACATCAGGATGGCTTCGGTGCGCCCGCCCGACTGCAGGCCGAACAGGGTGCCCCGGTCCCACACCAGGTTGAATTCGACGTAGCGCCCGCGCCGGTAGGCCTGGAAGTCGCGTTCGCGCTCGCCGTAGGGCGTGTCCTTGCGCGCATTCACGATCGGCAGGTAGGCCGCGAGAAAAGCGTCGCCCACGCTCTGCGTCATCGCGAAGGCTTGGTCGAATTCGACTTCGTTGAAGTCGTCGAAGAAGATCCCGCCCACGCCGCGCGGCTCCTTGCGGTGCTTCAGGTAGAAGTAATCGTCGCACCACTTCTTGAAGCGCGCATGCAGCGACGGGCCGAACGGCGCCAGCGCATTGTGGCAGGTCTGGTGGAAGTGGCGCGCATCGGCTTCATTGCCGTAGTAGGGTGTCAGGTCCATGCCGCCGCCGAACCACCAGACCGGCTCCAGTCCTGGCGCCGTGGCGGTGAAGAAGCGCACGTTCATGTGCACCGTGGGCGCATATGGGTTGCGCGGATGGAGCACCAGCGACACGCCCATCGCTTCCCACGCACGGCCGGCCAGTTCGGGGCGCGCCGCGGCCGCCGACGGAGGCAGGTTCGCGCCCGTCACGTGCGAGAAGTTACAGCCGCCATGTTCGAACACCCGGCTTTCCTCGATCAGGCGCGAGATGCCGCCGCCACCTTCAGGGCGCTGCCATTCATCGCGCAGGAACGGCATGCCGTCGACGTCTTCCAGGGCCTGGACGATGCGCGATTGCAGTTCGAGGAGCCAGGCCTTGACGGCGGCAGCGGACGGGGTGGACATGCGGGTGGGAGCGGGAAGAGTGAGAAGCAAGCGACAAATGGAATTCGAGGCGAATTGTACACTGCTTGTGCAGCAGGGGACATGTACCGCCATGGCTAGTGCCGCTGCGGTATGCCGGCTTGGAATGGCTGGGTCATAAAACGGCCTACGTTGGGCGGCTTCAGCAATGCTATTCTCGCGACAATGTGCCGGTATGCCGGCTCGGCCCATCTGCGTCATTCCAATAACGAGAGACCCCCATGAACACGATTTTCCGCCTGCGCCCGCTGGCGCTCAGCCTGGCCCTGGCCGCAGCAGCCGGCCCGGGCCAGGCCGCCACCATTAACCTCAACAGCGCATGGCAGTTCTACCGCGACGACGCCAAGTCCGTCGCCACCGCCGCCGACGTGCCGGCCGGGGCCTGGAGCCGCGTCGATCTGCCGCACACCGCGCGCCTTGAAGATCGCGAGCCGAAGAAGACCTGGCAAGGCACCGCCTACTATCGCAAGCAGCTGACCGTGAAACTCAAGGCGGGCGAGCGCGCCATCCTGCGCTTCGAAGGGGCCATGAACGTGGCCGACGTGTGGCTGAACGGCCAGCACCTGGGCCAGCACCTGGGCGGTTACCTGCCGTTCGCGTATGACGTGACCGACCTGCTCAAGCAGGGCGGCGCCAACGAACTGACGGTGCGCATCAACAACGAGGACAACAAGATCACCGGACCCAAGCCGCTCAAGGACCTCGACTATATCCAGTACGGCGGGATCTACCGCGACGTCAACCTGATCGTCAAGCCGGCCGTGCACATCACCGACGAGATCCTGTCCGCCACCCCGGCGGGCGGCGGCCTGTTCGTCACCTTCCCCAAGGCCGACAAGGCCGGTGCGCAGGTGCGTGTGAAAGCGGAAGTGGCCAACAGCAGCAGCGACGCGCACGACGTGACGGTGCGCTACACCCTGCGGCGCCTGGGCAAGCGCGTGGCCGAAACGGTCGAGCGCGTGCATCTGGCCGCGGGCGAACGCCGTCACATCGAGAAGGACATGGCGGTGGCCCGCCCGGCGCTGTGGTCGCCGACCACCCCGAACCTGTACCAGCTGGACGCCAGCGTGGAGAGCGCGGGCCAGCAGGACAGAATCGCCACCTCCATCGGCATCCGCCGCTTCGCGTTCGAGAACAATCGCCTGCTGGTCAATGGCGAGGCGACCTTCCTGCGCGGGGTGAACCGCCACCAGGAATACCCGACGGTCGGCTACGCCACCTCCAGCCAGGCCAATTACCGCGACGCCCTGCTGATCAAGAAGGCCGGCTTCGACTACGTGCGCCTGTCGCACTATCCGCCATCGCCCGCGTTCATGAAGGCTGCCGATGAAATCGGCCTGCTGCTGCTCGACGCGATTCCCGGCTGGCAGTACTTCAATCCCGACCCGGCGTTCGTAAAACTGACGGTGCAGAACTGCGCCGACATGATCCGGCGCGACCGCAACCACCCCAGCGTGCTGGCCTGGGAATGCTCGCTCAACGAAACCGAGATGCCCGACACGCTGGTGCAAGCGCTGCACAAGACCGTGCACGAGGAATTCCCGGGCGACCAAAGCTTCTCGGCCGGCTGGGTGCCGCAGACCTACGACATCTACCTGCAGGCGCGCCAGCACCGCATCGACTCCAAGGACAAGCTGCCGAACAAGCCGCTGATCGTCTCCGAGTATGGCGACTGGGAGTACTACGCCATGAACGCGGGCTTCAACCAGACCGCCTGGGCCGACCTGAAGGCGGCCGACCGCTCCAGCCGCCAGCGCCTGGACGATGGCGAGACGCGCCTGCTCCAGCAGGCCAAGAACCTGGCCGAGGCGCACAACGACAACTTCAACACGCCCGCCTTTGCGGACGGCTACTGGGTGATGTTCGACTATGCGCGCGGCTATGCCGACGACGTGGAAGCCTCGGGCATCATGAGCATCGACCGCCTGCCCAAGTTCTCGTACGACTTCTTCCGCTCGCAGCGCAGCGCGGCCGAGGGTGGCGCGATGGTGTCGATTGCCAGCTTCTGGACGCGCGACTCGTCGTCCAAGGTCCGGGTGTTCAGCAATGCCGATGAAGTCGAGCTGTTCCTGAACGGCCGCAGCGTCGGGCGGGTGAAGAGCGCGCCGACGACGGCGCATCCGCATTTGCAGCATCCGCCGCTGGAATTCGATACGGGGGGCTTCCAGGCGGGCGAGCTCAAGGCTGTGGCGTACCTGGGCGGTAAACCAGTGGCCACGCATGTGGTGCGCACGCCGGGCGAGGCGGCCGGGTTGAAGGTGGGCGTGGACGAGATGGGCGTCAAGCCCGTGGTGGGCGACCTGGTGTTCGCGCGCGCGCGCCTGGTGGATGCGAAGGGGAACCCGGTGCCGGAGAATGGGCGCAAGGTCAGTTTTGTGGCGTCGGGCGGGTATGAGATCGTGGGGTCGAACGTGGCAGCCACGGAGGCGGGGGTGGCCAGTGTGCTGGTGCGCGTGCGTGCGTTGAAGGGTGCGGTCACCGGAACGCTGTCGCAACGTTGAATGCGCTATGGGTCCCTGCCTTCGCAGGGACGACGTTCATAAGCCAACGCCACCATTAGGCCAACACAGTTCGAGCCGTCGTCCTGGCGAAGGCCAGGACCCATAGCGTGGTCGATCAGAAGCAAACAAAATAAAAGCCGGGACCAGCCCGGCTTTGTGCTTACTGCTTCAACCCCCGCCACCCGATATCACGGCGGAACTGCGCACCATTGAAGTGGATCTGGTCCACAGTCTCATACGCCTGCTTCTGTGCCATCTTGACGCTGTCGCCCAGGCCCACCACGCACAGCACGCGGCCGCCGCTGGTGAGCAGCTTGCCACCCGCCTGCTGGGTGCCGGCGTGGAAGGTCACGCATTCGGGCGTCTCGGCGGGAATCCCGTCGATCACGTCGCCCTTGCGCGGGCTGTCCGGATAGCCGGCCGCCGCCATCACCACGCCCACCGCCGTGCGGCGGTCCCAGTCCAGTTCCACCGCGTCCAGCGTGCCGTTGACGGCGTGTTCCATCACCGTCACCAGGTCGCTCTTCAAACGCGTCATGATCGGCTGCGTTTCCGGGTCGCCCATGCGGCAGTTGAATTCCAGCGTGCGCGGGTTGCCGCCAGCGTCGATCATCAGGCCGGCGTACAGGAAGCCGGTGAACGGAATGCCATCCTTGGCCATGCCGTTGATGGTCGGGTTGATGATCTCGCGCATCACGCGGGCATGCATGGCTGGCGTGACGATCGGGGCCGGCGAATACGCGCCCATGCCGCCCGTGTTGGGGCCTTCGTCATGGTCGCGCAGGCGCTTGTGGTCCTGGCTGGTGGCCAGCGGCAGCACGTTCTTCCCATCGCACATGACGATGAAGCTGGCTTCTTCGCCGGCCAGGAATTCTTCCACCACGATGCGCGCGCCGGCGTCGCCGAAGCGGTTATCGGACAGCATGTCGTCCACCGCCTGGTGCGCTTCGTCCAGCGTCATCGCCACCACCACGCCCTTGCCGGCCGCCAGGCCGTCGGCCTTGATGACGATGGGCGCGCCGTTCGCTTCAATGTAGGCGTGCGCTTCGTCGGCGACGCTGAAGGTCTGGTAGCGCGCGGTGGGAATGCCATGGCGCTGCATGAAGGCCTTGGCGAAGTCCTTCGAGCTTTCCAGTTGGGCGGCCGCCTTGGTGGGCCCGAAGATCTTCAGGCCGCGCGCGCGGAAGATGTCCACGATGCCGGCCGCCAGCGGCACTTCCGGACCGACCACGGTCAGGCCCACGTGTTCCTGTTCGACGAAGTCGGCCAGGGCCGCCGGATCGGTGATCTCGACGTTGATCAGGCGCGAGTCGCGCGCCGTGCCGCCGTTACCCGGAGCGACATAGACGACCTGTATGCGTTCGGATTGGGCCAGTTTCCAGGCCAGTGCGTGTTCACGGCCGCCAGAGCCGACTACCAGGATTTTCATAGGCTGCGTTTTCTTTGACTAGTCTTCAATCAGGGCGTTGGTATAGACTTCCTGCACGTCGTCGAGGTTTTCGAGCGCGTCCAGCAGTTTTTGCATCTTGGCGGCGTCTTCGCCGGTGAACACGGTCTCGGTGGCCGGCTTCATGATGATCTCCGCCACTTCGGCCTTGAAGCCGGCGCCTTCCAGCGCTTCCTTCACGCCCGCGAACGCGTGCGGGTCGCACAGCACTTCGAAGCCGCCTTCCTCGTCCGCCACCACGTCCTCGGCGCCGGCTTCCAGCGCCGCTTCCATCAGCTTGTCCTCGTTCACGCCGGGCGCGAACAGGAACTGGCCGCAGTGCTTGAACATGAAGGCCACCGAGCCTTCGGTGCCCATGTTGCCGCCGTATTTGTTGAAGGCGTGGCGCACTTCGGCCACGGTGCGTACGCGATTGTCGGTCATGCAGTCGACGATGATGGCCGCGCCGCCGATGCCGTAGCCTTCGTAGCGCACCTCTTCGTAGTTCACCCCCTCCAGGCCGCCCGAACCACGCTGGATCGCGCGCGTCACGTTCTCCTTCGGCATGTTGGCGTCGGCCGCCTTGTCCACGGCCAGGCGCAGGCGCGGGTTGGACGCGATGTCGCCGCCGCCCATGCGCGCGGCCACCGTGATCTCCTTGATCAGGCGAGTCCAGATCTTGCCACGCTTGGCGTCGGTCGCGGCCTTCTTGTGCTTAATATTGGCCCATTTGCTGTGTCCAGCCATGTCGAATATTCCTTTGGAGGGGTGTTGCGGTATTCAAGAGAAGGGCGACATTTTAGCATAGCGTCCATACCTGAAATGTTAAACGCGGCCGCCGCCGACGCCTCACGTTGTTTAGATTTACAATCACGGGATGAGCAAAACCGCAAGCCCCTCGGCCGACCTCGGCATTGCCCGGCCGGCCATGGTCGCCGGGCTGTCCATCGCGGTCGGCGGCGCCATCCTGTTTTCATTCAAGGCCATCATCGCCAAGCTGCTGTATCGCTACCAGCTCGATGCGGTGACCGTGCTGGCCTTTCGCATGCTGTTTTCGCTGCCGGTGTTCGGCGCCATCGCCCTGTGGAAGATGCGCACCGACGCGCCCCTGTCCGGGCGCGACCGCTGGCGCATGGTCGGGCTCGGGGTGGTGGGCTACTACATGTCGAGTTTTCTCGACTTCATGGGCCTGCAGTACATCACCGTTGGCCTGGAACGCCTGATCCTGTTCCTGACGCCGACCTTCGTGCTGCTGGCCACCTCATTGATTTTCAAGCGCCACATCAGCCGCGCGCAATGGCTGGCGATGGGGGTGTCCTACGCCGGCATCGTGCTGGTGTTCCTGCACGACCTGCGCGGCAGCGGCACGGCCGCCGCGATCGGCGCGCTGCTGGTGCTGGGCTCGGCGCTGACCTACGCGGCCTACCTGCTTGGCTCGGGCGAGATGGTCAGGAAGCTCGGCTCGCTGCGCCTGGGCGCTTATGCCATGTGCGTCTCCAGCGGCGCCTGCATCGGCCAGTTCTTCCTGCTGCGCCCGGCATCGATGCTGGTGCAGCCCATGCCGGTGTACTGGCTGTCGCTGGCCAACGCGATCTTCTGCACGGTGCTGCCGGTGTTCATGACCATGGCCGCCGTGCAGCGCATCGGCGCACCGGCCGCATCGCAAGCCGGCATGATCGGGCCGGTGTCCACCCTGTTCCTGGGGGCGCTGCTGCTGGGCGAACCCATCACCGCCGTACAATTGGCCGGCACGGCGCTGGTCATGGCCGGCATTTACATGCTCTCCAAAAACAAATAGAACTTACAAGGGATACGGAATGAAAACCCGCATTGCGCTGATCGCGCACGACAAGAAAAAAGACGACATGATCCAGCTCGCCGGCGAATACCGCGACTTCCTGGCCACCTGTTCCCTGATTGCCACTGGCACCACCGGTGGACGGCTGGTCAATGAGCTGGGCTTGACGGTCGAGCGCAAGCAATCCGGCCCGTTCGGCGGCGACCTGCAGATCGGCTCTGAACTGGTCGACGGGAAGATCGACGCCGTCGTGTTCCTGCGCGACCCGATGACCCCGCAGCCGCACGAACCGGACATCAATGCGCTGGTGCGCGCCTGCGACGTGCACAATGTGGCTTGCGCCACCAACCTGTCGAGCGCACACCTGATGCTCTCGCAGCTGCAACTGGTGGCGGCCCAACAGGCGGCCCAACAGTAAAGCACTTTCAAGGAGTCCAGCATGGTCAAGGCAATCCGCATCAACCGCAATGGCGGGCCGGAAGTGATGGAGTATGTCGACGTCGAGGTCGGTCCACCGGGCCCTGGCGAAGCTACCGTGCGCCACCATGCCATCGGCCTGAACTTCATCGACGTGTACTTTCGCACCGGGCTGTACCCGCAGCCGCTGCCGGGAGGCCTTGGCCAGGAAGGCGCCGGCATCGTCGAAGCGGTGGGCGAGGGTGTGACGGAGGTGGCGGTGGGCGACCGGGTGGTCTACGCGGGCCGCACCAACGGCGCCTATGCCGAGGTGCGCAACATGCCCGTGCTCACCCTGGTCAAGCTGCCTGAGTCGATTTCATTCGAGACCGGCGCGGCCATGATGCTGCAGGGGCTGACGGTGCAGTACCTGTTCAACGGCACCACGCAGCTGAAAGCCGGCGACACCATTTTGTTCCACGCGGCGGCTGGCGGCGTGGGCCAGATCGCGGCGCAATGGGCGCGCGCGATTGGCGTGAACATGATCGGCACCGTGGGCTCGGACGAAAAGGCCGAGCTGGCGCGCGCGCAAGGCTGCGCCCACGTCATCAACTACAACACCGAGAATTTCGTCGAGCAGGTGCGCGAGATCACCCACGGGCAGAAGGTATCGGTGGTGTACGACTCGATCGGCAAGGACACCTTCATCGGGTCGCTCGACTGCCTGCGCCCGCGTGGGTTGATGGTCAGCTTCGGCAACGCGTCCGGACCCGTGCAGCCGTTTGCCCTCACCGAGCTGGCCAGCCGCGGCTCGCTGTTCGTCACGCGGCCATCCCTTGGCGCGTATGCTGACACGCGCGAGAACATCCTGAAGATGGCAGCCGACCTGTTCGCGATGGTCGAGAGCGGCAAGATCAGGATCAGCATCAACCAGCGCTATCGCCTGGCGGACGTGCAGCAGGCGCACCGCGACCTGGAAGCGCGCAAGACCACCGGCTCGACCATCATCCTGCCTTGAGCGAGGCAGACTCCGGCTCGGCGCTAACCCGCGCGCGCCTGGCCGCATGCCTGCTGGGCGTGATTGCTGCCGGGCTCGCATCGCGAAAGTATCCCTTCCTGTTGCCCGCGGCGCTGGGCAAGTATCCGGGCGATGCGCTGTGGGCGGTGGCCGTCTTCGTCCTGCTGTCGCTCATCTGGCCATGCGCGCCGTTGGGGCGCCGTGCGCTGGGCGCACTGTTGGTGTCCTATGCGGTCGAGCTTTCCCAGCTCTACCATCGCCCCTGGATCGACTCCATCCGGCATACGACGATTGGGCACCTGTTTCTCGGGACCGCTTTTGGCTGGGGTGATGTGCTGGCCTACACCGTGGGGATTGCCCTGGCGTGGGCTTTTCACGCGGCTGCATCGGCGCGCCGCCCGTGAGTACTCGCAGGCACCGTATATCAGCTCCGGCCTGATGCATTTCTGTAACCATTTGTCGTAAGTAAATCTTTTCCTTTCGGAATCTTTTGTGCTAAATTGAGGGGAAAACATATTTTCTTAACAACCTTACGAGAGACATCTGGATGAAATTGCCTGCTTCATTGACCTTGGCCCTTGTGCTGGGCGCCGCCTCGCTGGCCGCCAACGCGACCACCGTGATCGACTTCGACGACTTGCCGTCGAGCATCGGCGATCCGCTTCCGGAGGGCTATGCTGACCTGAGCTGGGACAATTTCTTCTTCCTAGAAGCCGCCAATTTTGGACCGTCCGGCTACCAGACCGGCACGGTATCGCCACCGAATGTCGGTTTCAACGCGTATGGCAGCCCGGCATCGTTCTATAGCGCAACGCCATTCACGCTG
>JBKHWY010000013.1:0-6658 GCA_046566285.1 Gammaproteobacteria bacterium
CCGCTCGCCTCGTCCAGCACGAAATTGTGGTCGTAGCCGCCGGCGATCCTGAACTGCGGGTCGGCTTCCCCGATCCGTGCGCCGATGCGCGTGGGGTGGCGGAAGTCGAAGGGCGTGCCGGCGACTGGCCGAAGCTCCCCGGTCGGTATGAGGGTGGCATCCACCGGCGTGAACCGCCCGGCCGGGATGGTGAGCAGGTGGTCGAGGATCGACTCGCCCTCGCCGGCCAGGTTGAAGTAGCTGTGGTTGGTGAGGTTGATGACCGTGGGCGCGTCCGTCGTGGCGGCGTATTCGATGCGGAACTCGTTACTGTCGTCCATCAGCCGATAAGTCACGTGGACGGTCACGGTGCCGGGAAAGCCCTGGTCCCCGGCCGGGCTGACCAGGGTGAACATGGAACCGGAAGAGCGCTCGTCATGGAAGTCGCTGCGCTGCCAGACACGCCGCTCGAAGCCGGGCGCGGCCTGCTGCCCGCCCGCCGTGAGGTCGACTTCCTTGCCATCGAGCGTATAGCGCATGCCGCCGATGCGCCCGGCAAAGCGCCCGACCGTGCCGAAGCGGCGCTTGGACTTCAGGTAGGCCGGCAGGTCCGGCATGCCAAGGATGACGTTGGCCAGCTTGCCGTTGCGGTCGGGGACTTCCACCGCCGTCAACGTGGCGCCATAGTCCATGAACTTCAGACGCATGCCCAGCCGGTTCGTCACCGTCACCTGCTCGATGCGCGTGCCGTCCGCTGTCGTGCCGAGCAGGGACACCTGGGGCGCTTCGCCCGCTCGGGCCAGGGTGGTCAAGGCGAGCAAACTGGTCAGGCAGATGAAGCGCATAGGGATCTCCGCTAGGACAAACCCTTATGCTAGAGCCCGGCTGAGGAAAAGACAATATTATTCAGAAGGCTAAGTGGACTCGGGGTGGTCGCATGACGACCATGCCAGCGGGGGATCACTCTACTGAAATCGCGGTGCAATTGTTAGCGCAGCCGCGTCAGCGTGGGGCGCGGCTTGAAGTTACTGAAGGCCGGCCGTACGTTCGTGACCTGGCCAGTTTGCCAATCATAGTCGTATGGGACGTGGACCTGAATGCCTGACCAGGCGAAGTCACGCGGATTGCGCGTGACGATTGGAATGTTATAGGCCGCTGCAGTGGCAGCGATGATCGCGTCAGGCAACTTGACTTTCGGGCCATTTAACAGGCTCTTTCCACGAATTTCGATAGCCAGTTCCGTAACCTGAGGGTCGAGCGGGAGCACATCAAACTCGTTCAGGACCGCGTCAAGGATCGGTTCCTCATGAGGGCGGAGCATTTGGCCGGCACGCAGCTCCATGTAGGTAATTGTGCTGATGGCGGGACTGTCGTAAGCGCTCAACTCGACGGTTGCTTGCTGCACCCCGTTGAGCATGTCGATGAAGATATTGGTGTCAAAGAGGATCAGCGCCATTCATTTCTTAGTTGCTCTTGGGCCTGGACACCATCTTTCGGCAGGTCGGTGCGATCTTTCCACAGCCCCTCAGCCGCTTTCAAGGCTGCTGCACGGCGCTGGCGCGCCGCCTCGCGGGGGTCAGTGGGCGGCGCGATCGTCGCGGTGGCATTCTGGTGCTCGCCAATGTATTTGGGCTCTCCCATTGCACGCTCCCGGCTGGACTTCGATGATGCCAACAGTGTAGCGCAATCGATGTGGGACGGCGAGTAAGCCCATTCATCGCTATGATGAAAGCGCAAAAAACGAGTTTTTCCGGCTTTCGTTGCGCGGTGGGAGAGTCAACGTTTTTAACCCTGGTTCCAGACTTGCTTGGCACAAGCGCCGTAACTGAGCTATAATCCTGCGTCGTCGCGATGGGGGTATAGCTCAGCTGGGAGAGCGCTTGCATGGCATGCAAGAGGTCAGCGGTTCGATCCCGCTTACCTCCACCAACCTGCTCAAGGTTGACGTTACGACGATCTAGTTCGCTCCCAGCCCCAGCCTTCCGCGCGCCGCCGCGTATTCCTGCTTCAAACGCTCCATCATCTCCGCCACCGTCGGCACGTCGTCCATCAGTCCCACGCCCTGCCCCGCGCCCCAGATGTCGCGCCATGCCTTGGCGGCGCCCGATCCAAAGCTCATCTTCGACTTGTCCGATTCCGGCAAGGCGTCCGGGTCCAGGCCCGCGTTCACGATCGACTTCTTCAGGTAGTTGCCATGCACGCCGGTGAAGAGATTGGTATAAACGATATCCGCCGCCGTCGATTCGACGATGGCATTGCGGTAGTCGTCCGTCACGTTCGACTCCTGCGTGGCCAGCCAGCGCGAGCCGATGTACGCGAAATCGGCCCCCATCGCCTGGGCCGCGAGGATGGCGTCGCCGGTGGCGATCGATCCGGACAGGGCGATGGGCCCCGAGAAGAACTTGCGCACTTCACCCACCAGCGCGAAGGGCGACAGCGCGCCCGCGTGGCCACCGGCGCCGGCCGCCACCAAAATCAACCCATCCACGCCCGCTTCCAGCGCCTTTTGCGCATGCCGGATCGAGACCACGTCGTGCAGCACGATGCCGCCGTAGGCGTGCACGGCATCGAGCATCTCGCGCGGCGGCGCGCGCAGCGACGAGATGATGATCGGCACCTGGTGCTTCACGCACACCGCCACGTCATGCTCGAGGCGGTCGTTCGACTGGTGCACGATCTGGTTGACGGCAATCGGGCCGACCCGCTGACCCGGATGCTCCAGCTGGTACGCCGCCAGTTCGGCCTGCAGGTCGGTCAGCCAGGTGTCGAGCAGCTCGGCCGGACGCGCGTTCAGGGCGGGAAAGGAGCCGACGATGCCGGCCTTGCACTGCGCCGCCACCAGCTTGGGGCCGCTGGCAATGAACATCGGCGAGGCGATGACCGGAAGGGTGAGGTGCTGCAGCACAGTCGGCAGGGCCATGGTGTTCTCGCGGGTGGTGAATGACCGGGCCATTATAGGCGCGATCCGGCGAGAAAAAGAACGGTCGTGCTGGAATGCTTCCTCTAGCTTTCCCTGCGCTACAGGTCGTGGTTGCGCAGGAATAGCCCGTCGCGCCGCGCCGCGCCCGCCCGCACCAGTCCCTGCACGGCCCATTCGGCCAGCTCGTCGTTGGTCTTGTTCAGGTAGCGGGTGCGGGAAATCTGCATCAGCGGAATCGATTCGAGCAGCGCGGGAACCTCGTCCAGGGGGATGTGCTGGCGCTCGAGCAGCAGGAACTTGAGCATCACCTTGACGGCGTTCTCGGCATTGCGCACCGGGTTCGCTTCCAAGAAGTTCAGGCGGTTGAAGGCGCGCTTGATGGCTTCCTTCACGTCCGTGAACATCGCCCCGTGGCCGGGAATGACCAGGCGCACGTCCAGCGTGTCGATCAGCTCCAGCGTGGCGCGTTCTTCGGCAAAGCCGGACTCGCCATCGAGCTCGGGGAAGATCACCCCGAAGCCGTTGCGCCACAGGGCATCGGCCGAGACGAGGATGCCTTCGGCGGGGCAGTACAGGATGATCGAATGGGGGTCGTGGCCGGGCGCACCCAGCACTTGCCAGGTGAGGTTCGCCAGCGTCAGCTCGTCGCCGGGGGCGAGCACCTCCTGCGCTTCGAAGCGCGGGCATTGCTGGCCGGTGCCGTGGAAGTTCAGCGCCTGCACGTTCCAGGGCCGCACCGCGGCCGCGTCGCCGCTGGGGATGGCCACCGTGCAGCCATAGCGGGCCTGCAGGGCCGCGTTGCCGCCCGCGTGGTCCGAATGCAGGTGGGTGGTGACGATGCGCTCCAGGCGCCGGCCGGCCAGCGTGTGCTCGACCATGGCCACCGTCTGCGCCGCGTGCGTCACATAACCGCTGTCGACCAGCGTGACCGGACCCGGTCCGGTGAACAGCACATTATTCGCCGAGAGCCAGCCGCGCTCGAACACATGCATTCCTGCTGGCAGGTTCATTTGAATTCGATCCTGTTTTCCCGGGTGCGAATCTCGGCCCAGACCGCGCGCTTGGTCTCGTCGCTCGCGCTGCCCCAGGCGGCGATTTCGTCGATCGTGCGCAGGCAGCCCTTGCACAGGCCGTCCGCGCCCATCTCGCAAATGCTGATGCAGGGCGACGGCACGGGGGTTTTGTCTTCCGGCTTCATGGCGCTGTTCATGCCGGCTTGTACTCGATCAGTTCGATGCGGTTGCCGAACGGGTCGAACACCGTGGCGCGCCGGCGCCCGGCCACGCTGGGGTCGGCAGTCACGGCGACGCCGCGCGCGGCCAGTGCGGCCACATAGTCCTCGAAGCCGTCCACCGTCAGCGCCGGATGGGCTTTCTTGGCGGGGATGAAGTGGGCCTCGCCGCCCATGTGGATCTGCAGCGCGCCGCACTGGAACCAGCAGCCGCCGTTGACCGCCAGGTGGGCCGGCTTGGGCGTCTCCGGCAAGCCGAGCACGCCGTGGTAGAAGGCGCGCGCGGCATCCTCCGCGCCGACGGGCATGGCGATCTGGACGTGGTCAATTCCATTGATGTGGGGCATGATCAAAAATGCAAGCTGGGCTGTTACAGGAAACCCACATTATCGCATTGATGCAAATCACGCTTGACCTAAGGGATCATCGGCGTAGACTCACCATCCATACAGATGGCGAGTGGATGCCGCAATGACGAACAGAGACAACACGCCCGCCCGGGAATTGAAGCCAAAAATTGCCGAGTCGGAAAAAATCACCATTAATCTGGGCTTGATCGACCTGGGCCAGATCGACCTCCTGGTCAACGAAGGGTTCTATTCGAACCGCACCGACCTGATCCGCACTGCCATCCGCAACCAGCTGAGCCTGCACGCGGACGTGGTGCGCCAGACCGTTGCCCGAAAGAGCTTGGTTCTCGGCATGCACCACTATTCTCGCGCCGATCTGGAAGCCGCACAGTTAGCTGGCGAACGCTTGCAGATCCAGGTGCTGGGGCTGGCGAGCATTGCGTCGGACGTGTCGGCCGAACTGGCGCTGGCCACCATCGACTCGATCTTCGTGCTGGGCGCGCTACATGCGAGCGAGGTGGTCAAGAACGCACTGGCCGGGCGCATTCACTAGCGCCGATTAAAGAGTCACTAAAGGGACACCCCCATGAAACTCAACGAAAAACTGTTCTCCTCCATGCGCGCGGCCACCCGCACGCTGGCGGGCAAGGGTCCGAAGGCTGCCACCAGCGCCATCCAGGACGCACTGAAGGTATTGGCGCCATTCAAGCCGCGCGAACAGGCGGCCGCTCCCGCTGCGCCGATGCGCGACACGATGCGGGACATCAATCCACCGCCGCAACGCGAACGCAGCGCCGCTCCCCCTCCGCCGCCGCCCCCGCCGCCACGGGCCGAGCCGGCCGCGCGCAGTCCCATGCAGGAAATGACGGAAGCCATGCAGAACCTGGTGCCGGACATGCTGGCAAAGATGGACCTGCCGCTGAACGGCCAGCCCACGTCGTTCAAGATGCCCGCCTTCGACCTGGCCGGCTTCGACTTGCCGGGCAGGCACGGCGCGGCCGACGCCATGCCCGGCCAGTTCGTGGACGGCACCTATACCAACCACGCCGGCACCCGCACCTACAAGCTGTACATTCCCAGCACCTACGAGGAGAACACAGGCGAGCCGGTGCCCCTGGTGGTGATGCTGCACGGCTGCACCCAGGATCCGGACGACTTTGCCACCGGCACCCAGATGAACCAGCTGGCCGAGGAAATGCAGTGCCTGGTCGTGTATCCCGCCCAGTCGCAGCAAGCCAATCCTTCGCGCTGCTGGAACTGGTTCAATGCCGTGGACCAGCGCCGCGACCAGGGTGAACCATCGATTATTGCCGGCATCACCCGCACGGTGATGGACCACCATCGTGTCGACCCCGGCCAGGTCTACGTGGCCGGACTGTCGGCCGGCGGGGCGATGGCCACCATCATGGGCACGCTGTATCCGGACCTGTACGCGGCGGTGGGCGTGCACTCGGGCCTGCCGTTCGCATCGGCCCAGGACTTGCCGTCCGCCCTGGCGGCGATGAAGGGCAACTTCGGCAAACCCGTGCCGGCCGGACGGGCGATTCCCATCATCGTGTTCCACGGCGACCGCGACACCACCGTGCATCCCGTCAATGGCGACGAGCTGATCCGGCAAGGGGCGCACCCGGCCCACAAGGAAATCGTGGTCGAGCCCGGTGAAGTGCCGAATGGATACAGCTACACGCGCCGCGTGCACCGGCGCGCCGATGGCGCCCCGCACGCGGAACACTGGACCATTCACGGCGCCGGCCATGCCTGGTCGGGCGGCAACGCGCGCGGCAGCTACACGGATGGCAAGGGCCCGGACGCGAGCCGCGAGATGATGCGTTTCTTCCGAACCAAGCGCTAGCGTGGGCGGTCCAAGGGAAGTCCGCTGGACAAGGCGATGTGCGCCTTCAGGCAATCGGGACACCAGCACAGGGCCGCACCTGCGCCCGGCACCGGGACCGGCAGCGCGGCAGGCAAGCTCGTGCACCAGCACGGCGCGTCGCTGCCGTCCTGCATGCCGCAAGTGAACTGTGCGCCGCAGCGGGTACAGGTGCTCATGGGAGGTACGTTGAAGGATTGGGGGGGCAGTGGTTCTGCATAAATAGTAGCAGATGACCCTATAATGCCCACAGGGATACACCTATTGCCTGTAAAATCTCGGAAAAATAAAACGCGCTGTCGCCGCCG
>JBKHWY010000013.1:6668-10408 GCA_046566285.1 Gammaproteobacteria bacterium
ACCCTCGGCGGCGACAGCGTCACATTCAATTTTGGACCCGTCATGACCGCTCCTCTGCCCAGCTTGAAGAACGACTCCTCTCCCGACCTCGCCTCGGTTTCGCCCCAGATCAAGGCGCAGATCCTGGCGGAAGCGCTGCCTTACATCCGTAATTTCCACGGCAAGACCATCGTCATCAAATACGGCGGCAATGCCATGACCGACGAGCGCCTGAAGCACGGCTTCGCGCGCGATGTCATCCTGCTGAAACTGGTGGGCATGAACCCGGTGGTGGTGCACGGTGGCGGTCCGCAGATCGACAATGCGCTGAAAAAAATCGGCAAGCAGGGCACCTTCGTGCAGGGCATGCGCATCACCGACGAGGAAACCATGGAAGTGGTGGAGTGGGTGCTGGGCGGCGAAGTGCAGCAGGATATCGTCATGCTGATCAACCACTACGGCGGCCAGGCCGTGGGCCTGACCGGCAAGGACGGCGGCCTGATCCGCGCGCGCCGGATGGCCATGCCGGATCGCGAAAAGCCGGGCGAATTCCTCGACATCGGTTTTGTGGGCGAAATCGAAGCGATCAATCCGGCGGTGGTCAAGGCCCTGCAGGACGACGCCTTCATCCCGATCATCTCGCCCATCGGTTTTGGCCAGGATGGCCAGGCCTACAACATCAACGCCGACGTCGTGGCTGGCAAGATCGCGGAAATCCTGAAGGCCGAAAAGCTGATCATGATGACCAACATCGCCGGCGTGCAGGACAAGGCGGGCAATCTGGTAACGGACCTGTCGGCGCGCGAGATCGACGAGATGTTCGCGGACGGCACGATTTCCGGCGGCATGCTGCCGAAAATCTCGTCGGCCCTGGATGCCGCCAAGTCGGGCGTGAACACGGTGCACATCATCGACGGCCGCATCGAGCACTCATTACTGCTGGAAGTCTTGACCGAACAGGCTTTTGGCACTATGATCCGCTCGCACTAAGATTTTGTCGCGGCTTCTCGCCGCTTCAACCTGGTGGCAGCGCAGCCTGCCACCTGTCACCACAGTATCCGCCCTTGTAGCTCAGTGGTAGAGCACTCCCTTGGTAAGGGAGAGGCCACGTGTTCAATCCACGTCAAGGGCACCACTTCCCGCAGCACCCTCTCCCCCGATCAGTACGTCGCTTGATCAACACGTCCCTCGATCAATAGATTCGCTCGACCTTTACGCCCTTCTTGCGCATGTAGTTCGGCACGCTCTTCTCGCCCACCAGGTGCAGCACGCCGATCGCGGCCACCGCATTGTTCTTCTTCGCCAGCAGTTTCACCAGCTTGTCGGCCATCGGCCCGTTGCGCTCGTCGAGCAGCACCTTCTGCACGAAGCGGCCGGCCACCGTCGTATCCTGCTCGGCATGGGCCGAGATCTTCTCCAGGGCCTGCTTGTCGGCCGTGCGCCACGCGTCGATCACCTGGCGCACTTCCGTGCGCTGGCGGCCGTCTTCGATGCCGTTCACGGTGTCCTCCAAAAACGTCCACTGCTGCGCGGGCGAGAGGCGGCCGAAGAGGCTGAGCTGCGTCTCCAGCGACTCCAGTTCCAGCACCGGCACCTTGTGGGCGCGCGCGAGCTTGGCCAGGTGCAAATCCACCGAGAGCTCCTGCCGGCATCCCTGGGCATTAAATTCCGCCATGGTCAGCGACGCGGCCACCAGCCACGGGCGCAGGTGCGCCACCGTGAACGGATCGAGCGAGGCCGCCCTCAAGGCCTTCTCCAGCCGCGGCTTCAACTGCGCGGGCACGTCGCGCCCGACGCTGCTGCGCGGATCGTAGGTGCCGTACTTCTGGATCGCGGCGGCCATCTGCCCCGGGTCGCCCAGCGGATCGATTTCCAGCGCCAGCACCGAGGCATGTTCGACGGCGTTGCGAATGCGCGGTTCCAGCGGATAGAAGTCCGGCAGGCCCACGTGCATGGTGCCGAACAGGTACATGGTGTGGCCGCGCGCACTCAGCTTGAAGAGCGCGCCGCGCTCGGCCGCCATGGCCGGCAAGGCTGACAACGCGAGCATCAGCCAGCCCAGGAACACCCCTATAATCGCCTGTCGCATCCGTTTCATCTACTCCCACTCCCACTTCTACCTTTTTCGTGCCGAATCTTAACCCGTCCTCTCCGGTGTGGCTGTTTGACCTGGACAATACCCTGCACGACGCCTCGCATGCGATTTTCCCGGCCAACATCCGGCGCATGAACGACTACATTGCGCAGGTGCTGGGCGATGGCGTCACCCCGGCCAGCCTGGCCGAAGTCGAAGCGCTGCGCATGGCGTACTGGCGCCGCTACGGGGCCACGCTCCTGGGCATGATCCGCCACCACGACGTGCGCGCCGCCGACTTCCTGCGCGAGACCCACGCCATCGGCGAACTGGGGGACATGATCCGCGCCGAGGCCGCGCTGGCGCAGCTGCTGCGCCGCCTGCCGGGCCGCAAGGTCCTGCTCACCAATGCCCCGCAGCGCTATTCCAACGACGTGCTGCGCCACCTGGGCCTGGCGCGCCACTTCAGCCACCACATCGCCATCGAAGACATGCACGTGCACCGCCAGCTGCGGCCCAAGCCGTCCGGCCTGATGCTGCGGCGCCTGCTGCGGCGCCACCAGCTGGCGCCGCAGCGCTGCATCCTGGTGGAAGACACGCTGGAGAACCTGAAGAGCGCGCGCCGGCTGGGCGTGCGCACCGTGTGGCTGACCCGCTATCTGCGCGCGGGCAGCCCGGGCATGCCGGCGCGGGCCACGGCGAAAAGGCCACCGTATGTCGATGTCAAAGTAAAATCACTGCGTCAGCTGCCGCGCCACCTGCACCGGCTGCTGCAGAAGCCTTCACGTCACCACCTCAACGTCTAGCGATCCACACATGGCAGCGACCAAGCCGGGCCAGCGCAAACTGCAAATTCTCCAGGCCCTGGCGGGCATGCTGGAACAGCCCAAGGGCGAAAAGATCACCACCGCCGCGCTGGCGGCGCGCCTGTCGGTGTCGGAAGCGGCGCTGTACCGTCACTTCGCCAGCAAGGCGCAGATGTTCGAAGGACTGATCGAATTCATCGAGTCCAGCGTCTTTGGCCTCATCAACCAGATCAGCGAACGCGAGGAGCGCGGCATCGACCAGGCCGGCGCGATCCTGCAGATGCTGCTGGCGTTCGCGGCGAATAATCCCGGCATGACCCGCGTGCTGATCGGCGACGCCCTGCTGGGCGAGGACGAACGGCTGCTGGCGCGCATGAACCAGTTCTACGACAAGGTGGAACTGGCATGCAAGCAGGCGCTGCGCCTGGCCCTCACGCAGGGCCACGGCGCAGAAGGCGATGTGGCCATGCGCGCGGGGCTGATGGTCAGCTTCATTGTCGGGCGCTGGCACCGTTACGCGCGCAGCGGCTTTCGCATCACCCCGTCCGAAGGCAGCGAAGCGCAAATCGCCCTCCTCCTGGCCGCATAGACGCCTAGTCACGGAAATCCATGGAATGCTTCGCCCTGCTCGACGACGCCAGCGCGGCCGATACACGCGCCGCGCGCTCGCGCCTGTACACCCGCCATGTCGACACGCTGACCTGCGCGCGCATCGAGGACTGGCCGGCCCTGCTGGCGGCGCTGCAGGCGGCGGAGATAGATGCGGGTGCGACTCTGCTGGTTCTTTCGGCAGATCATATGATTCGCGATATCACCGCCTTTCATGCAGCGGTAAAAATTGCTATTGCCGCCGCTGACAAGGGCCATATGGCCACCTTCGG
>JBKHWY010000013.1:10418-19545 GCA_046566285.1 Gammaproteobacteria bacterium
CTTATTCCCCTGCCCGGCCGCTGGCGCAGGTGCTGCTGTTCGAACAATGCCGGCACCTGGCGGCCGACGAGGTGGACGCCTGGCTGGGCCAGAGTGAAGGCCAGGACCAAGGCCAGGACGAACGCCCGGCCGGCATCGCCAACATCAGCGCCAGCGTGGATGCGGCGCAGTTCGAGACGGCCATTGCCCGCATCCGTGAACTGATCGCCGCGGGCGACACCTACCAGGTCAACTACACTTACCGCTTGCGCTTCGACGCCTTCGGCGAGGTGCGCGCGCTGTACCGGCGCCTGCGCACGCGCCAGCCGGTGCCCTACGGAGCCCTGATCGCCCTGCCCGATGGCGCGGCGGTGCTGTCGCTCTCGCCCGAACTGTTCGTGCGCCACACAAGCGGTGAACTGCTGGCGCGCCCCATGAAAGGCACCGCGCGCGCCGTCGACGGCGGCGCTGAAGCCGATGCCGAGAATGCGCGCCGGGCCGCGGCGCTGGCGGCCGATCCCAAGAACCGGGCGGAAAACCTGATGATCGTCGACCTGCTGCGCAATGACCTGGGCCGCATCGCCGAAACCGGCAGCGTCGAGGTGCCGCTGCTGTTCGACGTGCAGCGCTACAGCGGCGTGCTGCAGATGACATCGACCGTGCGTGCGCGCCTGCGCGCCGGCGCGACCCTGGCCGATGTATTCGCCGCCCTCTACCCCTGCGGCTCGATCACCGGCGCACCCAAGCGCCGCACCATGGAAATCATCCATGACATCGAAACGGCCGCGCGCGGCGTCTACACCGGCGCGATCGGCTGGTTCGATCCAAACGGTGACTTCTGCCTGTCGGTGCCGATCCGCACGCTCACGCTGGAGGCTCCGCAGGATGGTGTGCGCAAGGGAGAGATGGGCGTGGGCGCCGGCATCGTGTACGACAGCGACCCGGCCGAAGAATATGCCGAATGCCAGTTGAAGGCGGGCTTTCTGACCGGGCTGGCGAATGCCTTCGACCTGTTCGAGACCATGTACGCGACCCGCGCCGGCATCCGCCACCGCGAGCGCCATTTGGCCCGCATCGAAGCGTCGGCGCGCTGTTTCGGCATGGCGTTCACGGACCCACGGCCGCTGCTGGACCAGGCTTGCGCCACGCTGGCCGAGGGCGCGCACCGCATGCGGCTGGCCTTGAACCCGGCGGGCGCTTTCACCATCCAGAGCGCGCCGATCGCCAAGCTGGCGCAGCCGGTGCGTGTGCTGCTGTCGGACCAGGCCACCGGCGCCGGCGACATCTTCCTGCGCCACAAGACCAGCATCCGCGCGCGCTACGACGCAGCCTGGCGCGCCGCCGAAGCGCAAGGGGCGTTCGATACCCTGTTCTTCAACGAACGCGGCGAATTGACGGAAGGCGGGCGAACCAATGTGTTCGTGCAGGTCGATGGCAAATGGATCACGCCGGCGCTCTCCTGCGGGGTGCTGCCAGGCGTGATGCGCGCGGTGATCCTGGCCGACCCGGCGTGGAATGCGGCCGAGGGGATCGTCACGCGCGCCATGCTGGAGCGCGCCAGCGCCATCATGGTGTGCAACGCGCTGCGCGGTCCGCTGGCGGCACGGCTGGACGCGCCTGCGCTGTGCGCTGCGCACAAAACCACACCCGACCCCGAGAATGGCCGTCCGGCGGCGCAGGCACACAAATAATTCTAACAGGTAATATATACTGCCTCAGTCCAACATTTTTCAGGACAAAGCACCGCTGGAGGAAGTTGTTGTCATGTTGAATGGATCGGAATTCGATCGGGATGTACGCCGGAAGAAGTTGCTCATTAAATACACGCTGCTGGTGTTCGTTGCCTATACGATCACGCAGATCGCCACCTTCTGCGCGTATGTCTTCGGTCTGTCCTCGATTCGCCCTGGCGAGATCGTCTTCCTGACGATCGGCAGCCTGGGCAGTACGGCGGCGTTCCTGGGCGTGATCCAGTTGAAGAAGTCGATCTCGAAGCGCTTTGCCAACGGCGTGTTCTTCAGCCAGTTCGGCCTGTGGCTGGTGATGTATTCGATCTGGTTCCTGGCGCTGCGCGAAGTGCGCACCCTGGCGCTGTTCTGTGCCCTCATGGCGCTGGCCTTCCTGCTCTCGACGGCCAGGCTGGTTCAATCCATCGCGATCACGGCCGCCGCCACGGTGATCCAGATCGGCGGGTCGTATTACGCGATCAACTATCTCAACCAGCCCGGCTCATTCGGGCTGGAAGTGTGCTATGCGCTGTGCTTCCTGCCGTCGGCGCTCTTCATCTGCGCACTGTCACGGCAGTATGCCCGCCAACGCCTGGAAGTCGTCGACGCCAAGCGGCAGGCCGAGACGAGCCGCGACGCGCTCGCGCTCGAAACCGAGAAGGCCCACCGGCTCAACGCGGAACTGCGCGAGGCGGCGGACAAGATCCGCGAGATTTCCATTCGCGACGTGCTGACCGGCCTGTATAACCGGCGCCACCTGATGGACATGCTGGACATGGCCAAGCAGCGCTTCGAGCGCGGCGGCCCCTGTTTTTCCGTCGCCATCCTCGACGTGGATTACTTCAAGCGGATCAATGACACCTACGGCCACCAGGTCGGCGACGAAGTGCTGCAGCACGTGGCCAATTGCATGCAGGCCAGCCTGCGCGGCACCGACCTGTGTGCGCGCTTCGGCGGCGAAGAATTCATGCTGGTGCTCGAGCAGGCCGTCGACACCGGCGCCCTGGCGGTCGCCGAACGTGTGCGCGCCATGGTGGAATCCGGCGCCTACAGCGCGCAGGGAACGCCGTTTGCCGTCACCGCTTCGCTGGGTGTGGCCAGTTACCGTCAGGGCGAGCCCATCGCGCAAACCATCTCCAGGGCCGATGCGGCGCTGTACCGCGCCAAGGACGCGGGACGCAACCGGGTCATGTACGGCTAGGGGCGCGAGGCGTCGGCCGCGAAGCGGCGCCGGTACGCGCCCGGCGTGGTCGCGGCCAGCCGGCGGAAATGATGGCGCAGGGATTCCTCCGATGCGAATCCCGCGCGCTCGGCCACCTGCGCCATCGGCAGGTCCGCCGTCTCGAGCAGGTCCTTGACGATCCCGATACGCTCGCGGATCAGCCACTCCACCGGACCGAATCCGGTCGCCTCCTGGAACCGCCGCTGCAAGGTGCGCGGACTCATCGCCGCCCTTTTCGCCATGCTGGCCACGCTGTGCGGCAGCGCCGGATGGGCACGGACCCAGTCGATCAGGCGCGCCAGGCGCCCCTGGTCGTCGGGCGCCATCGGCCTTGGCAGGAACTGCGCCTGTCCGCCTTCGCGATGGGGCGGCACCACCAGCCGTTGCGCGACCAGGTTGCCGATGCGCGCCCCGTAATCGCGCCGCACCAGGTGCAGCAGCATATCGATGCCGGCGGCCGATCCGGCCGAGGTAATGATGCGTCCCGCATCCACGTACAAGCGGTCCGGCTGCACGTCGATGCGCGGGAACCGGCGCGCCAGTTGATCCGTGTAGCGCCAGTGGGTGGTGGCAGGCAGGCCGTCGAGCAGGCCGGCCTGGGCCAGCAGGAACACGCCCGAGCAGATGGTGCAGATGCGCGCGCCGCGCGCGTGGGCGGCACGCAGCTGGTCCAGCAGGGCTGGCGGCGCCGCTTCATCGGCGCCGCGCCAGCCCGGGCTGTCGATGGTGTCGGCGCGCGCCAGCAAGGCCGGATCGTACGGCGCTGCGATGGTGATGCCGCCGGCCGCACGCACCGGACCCGGCTCGATGGCGCAGACGGCGAACTCGTACCAGGGCACGCCCAGCTCGGGGCGCTCGAGCGCGAACAGCTCCACGGTGCAGCCGAACTCGAAGGTGCACAGGCGGTCGTACGCGAGGGCGACCACGCGATGGGGATGGGGATTCGGATGGGTCAGGGTGGAGCGCATGGCGCAATCTTAACGCAGGATGGCGGTCGCGCCACTTATCCGCCCCGGCGCGCAACCGCACAATGACAGCTCATCAACCACAAGGAGCTGAACATGTCGATCGTGACCGAAGTGCCCGCCGCGCACAGCGCCGCCGCACTGGCCCATTTTGAACAGTCGCTGGAATTCGAGACGGATTGCTGGGACGTGCACCACGCCGTCAGCACGGGGGCGCAGGACTTCGTGCTGCTGGACGTGCGTGGCCACGACAAGTACGCGGCCGGGCACATCCCTGGCGCGCTCGACCTGCCGCGCCGGAAGATCATCGGCTCGACGATGGCGCAGTATCCGTCCGGGACCGTGTTCGTGACCTATTGCGCCGGGCCGCACTGCAACGGCGCCACGCGCGCGGCGATCCAGCTGGCCCGCCTCGGCCTGCCGGTGAAGATCATGATCGGCGGGGTGACCGGCTGGCTCGATGAAGGCTTTGAGCTGGTGCGCTGATGGCTCAGCTGCCGAGCGCCTGTTCGATCTTCGCCACGAGCTGCTTGTCCTCGGGTGTCACCTTGCTGGGGAAGTGCTCGATCACCTTGCCGTTTCGGTCGATCAGGTACTTGGTGAAGTTCCAGGCCGGCGCCTTGCCGGTCGTGCGGGTCAGGCTGGCATGCAGCGGGTTGGCGGCGGTGCCGGTGACGGCGCTCTTGGCGAACATGGGGAACTTGACGCCATAGGTGTTGTAGCAGAAGTCGGCGATCTCCTTCGAGCCGCCCGGCTCCTGCTTGCCGAAGTCGTTTGACGGGAAGCCCAGCACCACCAGCCCGCGCGGCGCGTATTTGGCGTACAGCTTTTCCAGCCCCTCGTACTGGGTGGTGAAACCGCAGTAGCTGGCCGTGTTCACCACCAGCACCACCTTGCCGGCGTACTGGCACAGGTCCTGCGGCGCGTCATCCTGCAGGCGATTGAAGGTGTGGTGCAGCACGGCGGGGCAGCTTGCGGCCGGCTTGGCGGCGGGCGCAGCGGCCCCTTGCGCATGCGCCGGCGCGCCGGCGGCGGCCGCGCCCAGCGCGAGGACGGACAGGACGGACTTGATCATGGCGGATATTCCAATCGGTCGTTTCAGTGGAAGCGTCATTGTATGCCACCGGCCCTGCGCGCCAGCTTGCCTCCTTGGCAAGAGCAAACTGCCAATTGTCGGGTAAACACCACCGTCATTACAAAAATCATTGCCGCATGGAAATAATTTGATATTATGCAGCGATTATCCCTTGGGAATATGCCATGTCCACCCCCGCCCTCAGCACCAGCGTCAACAAGCACTACCTGAACAAGGTCATGAAGCTGACCGACGTGATGGACGTGGCCGCCAGCGAAGACATCTACGACATGCGCGGCATGAAGCTGGTGGCCAAGGGGGCGCGCCTGACCCGCGCCCAGCAGGATACGCTGGGCCTGCACAAGCTGAAGAAATCGCTCGAATCGACCCTGATTGCCGAAGGCGCGGCGGACGCCAACCTGATCGTCACCACCGCCGCGCGCCTCCTGGCCAGCAGCCCGCCTCTGGGACGCATCCTGGCCACCGTCAAGGGCCAGGGCGCCTCCCCCCTGGCGATCCTGTCGAACATGCAGTTCGGCCACGCCATGCGCATGATGCTGACCCTGACCGACCGCCTGGGCCCGCACGCGCTCGAGCACAGCGTGACGGTCAGCCTGCTGTCCATCCTGATGGCCAAGAAGCTGCGCCTGCCCGACGACGGCCAGATGGCGGCCGGCCTGGCCGGCCTGCTGCACGACATCGGCGAACTGTACATCGATCCGATCTACCTGGAACCGGGCAAGCGTCTGCTGCCACATGAATGGGCGCACTTGGTGGTACACCCGCGCATCGGGCAGATGCTGATCGACGATCTGGAGAGCTATCCACCCTATGTCGGCCGCGCCGTGGCCGAGCACCACGAGCGCTACGACGGCACCGGCTACCCGCGGCAGCTGACCGGCCGCAGCGTCAGCCCGGCCGGCCATGCGGTGTCGGTGGCGGAGATGATCGCCGGCGTGCTGCACAAGGATTTTCCGCTCGAGCGGGCGGAACTGGCGCTCAAGATCGTCCCCGGCGAACACGCGCGCGACCTGCTGTCGGCCGTCTCCGGTGCGCTGCGCAGCCAGGACAAGCACGACCAGCAGCACGCCAGCCACACCAGCGCCGACGATGACGTGGAACGGCTGTTCAACCGCATCGCCGCGATCATTGGGCTGGCGCGCGAACTGGCGGCAAGGCCTTCGATGGCCCCCGCGCAGCGCGAACTGATCGAACGCACCGTCGTGCGCGTGCGTACCATCGAACGGGCCTTCATCAGCACCGGGCTGGACGCCTACCTCAACGACGACCATGGCCTGCACGACGCCGATCACACGATTCACTTTGAAAAGGCCGTGGCCACGCGCGAAATCCAGTGGCGCCTGCGCGATATCGCACGCGACCTGGCCCTGCATGCGGCCGGCTCCACGCAAGACCTGGCCACGCTGGCGGGCCTGATCGAACTGCTCGACGACAGTCCGGCATCGGAGGAACGTGGCGCCGATGCGGCGCTGACGCCGCAGGCTCCCCGTAGCTTTGGCGGCCAGGCCATGGCCGCCTGAGCGGAGCCGCGCAGCGACGGACCTATTCGACCTTCACGTGCTTCAAGTCCTCGCGCGGCTTGGGAAAGTCGAGCTTGAGCGACTCCATGATCTCCAGCAGCAGCGTGGCCATGATCAGGTTGCGGTGGGTTTTCGAGTCGGCCGGGATCACGTACCACGGCGCGTGGTCGGCATCGGTGGCATTGATGGCTTTTTCGTAGGCGCGCTGGTATTCATCCCAGCGGCGCCGCTGCACCAGGTCGTTGTCGTCGAACTTCCAGTGCTTGTCCGGGTCGTCGATGCGCTCCTGCAGGCGCTTGCGCTGCTCGTCCTTCGAGATGTGCAGGAACACCTTGATGATGACGGTACCCGTCTCGGCCAGCATGCGCTCGAAGTCGCGGATGTGGGCGTAGCGCCGCTCGGCTTCCTCTTCGTCGATCATGCCCTGCACCAGCGTGATCAGCACATCCTCGTAATGGCTGCGGTTGAAGATCGCAATCTCGCCCTTGCCCGGCACCTGGCTGTGCACGCGCCACAGGTAGTCGTGCGCCAGTTCGTCCGAACTGGGCGCCTTGAAGGTGGCCGCTTTCAGTCCCATCGGGTTGATTCCGCCGAACAGGTTACGCACCGTGCCATCCTTGCCGGACGTGTCCATCCCCTGCAGCACCAGCAGGACCTTCTGCTTGCGCGCCGCGTACAGCATCTCCTGGTGCTTGGCGATCTTCGCCACCAGCTCGGCGGTCCGTTCGCGCTCGCGCGCCTTCACGCCGCCATTGCCGTCCTCCTCGCGCAGAGGCGTCTCGGCGGCATCCTTCTCGCGCAGGGTCAGGTCTCGGGGCGCGCGAAACCGCTCGCGCGCCTTCATGCGTCCTCCCGCAGGGCCGAGTGCTCGATCAGCATGCAGTGGTCCATGACCACATCCAGTCCGGCCGCGGTGGCCAGGTCGGCGGCGCTCTGGTTGATGACCCCCAGCTGCATCCACAGGCACTTGGCGCGCACCTCGATGGCGTCGCGCGCCACATCGGGCATGTCGTCGCTGTTGCGGAAGCAGTCGACGATATCGATGGTGTCGCCCACGCCCAGCGACTCGGACGCTTCGCGCAGGGTGGCATGCACCGGTTCGCCCAGCAGCTGGCCGCCGGCGTAGGCGGGATTGACGGGCAGGATGCGGTAGCCCTGCTGCTGCAGGTATTCGGCCACATGGCCGGCCGGACGCTCGGGCTTGGGCGACAGGCCGACCACGGCCACGGTCTTGCTTTCGTTCAGAATTTGGGCAATCGTTCTCATGGCATCGCTCATGACGTCGGTTAATGTTGGGTTGTTGACCCGAGCCTAGCAGATTCGGACCGGCGGGCGCGCGCGCGCCCGGGCGGCGGCTGGGCGGCAGGCGTGCTACATTGACATCCCTGCAGCGCGCCTCTTCTTTCCGCCAACACCCACGCCAACGCACGGTGAGCCTCTTGAAAGATATCGTCGAATTCCGCACCGACCGCTTCAAGCCGCAGTTGCCTGACGAGTGCCAGGCCAACCCGGGCGTCTACGGCGCCGAACTGGCCTACTGGCTGTGCGTCGAGCTGGCCCAGCGTGGGGTGGTGACGAGCTATCCCAAGAGCGAGGACTGGGGCTGGTACGTGGACTACCGCAGCGCCGACGGCTCGCAGTTCGCGCTCCAGTGCGGCAACGTCAGCGGCTGCGACGACCGCTGGCTGCTGGTCCTGCATCCGTATGCGCGCAAGGTGTTCGGGCGCGACAAGCCGGGCTATGCGAACGCGCATACGCTCATTGCCGCGCTGGAAGAGGTGCTGGGCGAGCTGGTGCCTCCCGATGCGTTGACGTGGCATTGGCGCCAAGGCAACAGTTCCCTGACGTAATTCCTCATTCACATTGTCATTCAATTAAACTTCAGGTAGCATCTTGCGCCAGATCATATTTACTGGAGAATTCATGCGTCCGTTCCGCTCCCGCATTGCCGCCATTGCGCTGTCCCTGTTTGCCAGCTCCGCCTGGGCCGTGCCTGTTCACATCCAGGCGTCCGGCGTGACTTTCGATTCGGACCTGAGCGGCGCCGAAGCCCTGCTGTCGGATAACGCGGGCGCAGCCGTTTTCTCCCTGCCCGGCATCGAGTCGGCCCTGAGCGCGCTGGCGATCGACGATACCGGTAGCCGCAGCTACTCCGGTTCCATCACGCTGAGCGCCCGCACGGGCTACCGTGTGACGGGCTACAGCCTGAAGGGCACCTTCAACGGTACCCTGCAGGTAGGCCAGTCGCCCACCGAGACCATCCCGGGTTCGGCCAACAATTCGGTGTCGCTGACGCTGGAAGGCGAAGAACTCGTCACCGCCAACCCGCGCCCCCAACAGGGCACTAGCCTGTTCGACCTGGACCATGAAGATGGCTTCCTGTTCGAAGACAGCGGTTTCAGCTCGCTCACTGGTTTGCTGCTGTGGATCAACGGTTCGACCGAGGTCAGCGCGGTCCCGGCCTTCGAAGCGGGCAGCGGCGCCGATACGACCGACACCTATTACTCCTCGCTGGCCGGCATCGACCTGTCCAGCCTGCTCCTGACCGTGTACACCGAAGCCGACGCCAGCGCGGTGCCGGAACCGGCCGGATTCGGACTGGTGGGCGCCGGCTTGGG